>JALSNL010000414.1 GCA_026987055.1 Melioribacteraceae bacterium
GCGGAATGTATTAATAAATTTCGTTCAAGTTGTTTTAAAAAAGGTCAAACTGTTATGTTTGGCCTTTTTTATTTTAAATTTTTACCTATAATTATTTTATACGAATAACTCATATTACGTATTAACCCAATGACCACTAAACATATTAAGTTATTTAAATAACTTTACAGTATATGAAAACCGAACCCTACCAACCTCCTCTTTATCAAAAGGGAAAAGTTAAAAATTCCCCCCATTTTTGCAAAGGGAAGATTAGGGTAAGTTAAGAAAAAAATTACAAAATAGTACTATACACAATTTCATTTCATCCGTATCACGAAAAAGATATGCAAAGAAGATCAAAGATATTTTCATATTTATAAAAAAAGCTACTCAAAATATTGAGTAGCTTTCCAAATCAATTTGCATTCATCACTTTCAAATGTTTATATCTTTTCTCGATAGGATTGCAATAGTTTCATATAATTTGCTCTTTCAAATGCAGCAGGTTCGGCAACTTTTTTCTGACTCATACTTCCTTGCATCATTTCGATAGAATCATATTCATTCTCTTTCATCCAATTCTCTAATCCGTCAATCATTTCGGAAATTCTTCCGGTACCATTACGAAGCAATTCCGAGCAAACCATTGCAACATCGCCGCCGGCCATCATTACTTTAAGAACATCTTTGTAATCATGAATACCACTTGTAGCAGCCATACTTGCTTTTATATTACTATATAAAATTGCAATCCAACGTAACGGTAATCTCATTTCCCAATTTGTACTTAGTTCCAAATTAGGTACAACTTCCAAGTTATCCAAATCAAAATCGGGTTGATAAAATCTATTGAACATAACCAAAGCATCGGCACCGGCTTTATCCAATTTTTTAGCCATATTAGACATTGATGTAAAGTACGGACTCAATTTAATTGCCACCGGAATTTTTACTTGTTCTTTAACAGCTTGTAAAGTTTCTACATACATATTTTCAATATCTGCACTTGGAACATCATTATTTGTAGGAATATAATATACATTAAGTTCCAAAGCATCGGCACCGGCATCTTCAATATTTTTTGCATATTGAATCCAACCACCTTTACTTACACCATTTAAGCTTCCAATAATAGGGATATTTGTAGCTTTTTTTAGATTTGCAATATGATCCAAATATTCAAATGGTCCTGTTTTAAATTCATGATGGTCGGGATAATATGAAGTAGCTTCAGCATGACTTTCCGCACCGAAATCGAGAAAGTGATCTAACTCTCCGGATTCGTGAGTAATTTGTTCTTCAAACAAAGAATAAACAACAACAGCTGCTGCACCGGCATCTTCCATAGCTTTAACGGAATCTACAGTGTAGGATAATGGTCCGGCTGATGGAACAATCGGATTTTTTAATTTTAATCCCATATAATTTGTTGATAAATCCATTTTAATTTCTCCAAAATTTTTATAAAAATTTGCCGTTACAATTGTAACGGCACAATAATATTAACCTTCAACTTCTTCGGAATAATTTAATGTTGAAAGATGTTTGTATTGTTTCCATTTTTTATTTACTTCTTCTTGTGCTAGATTCAATAAATATTTAGCTCTTGCCGGATCTATTTTTTGTAGCATTTTATATCTGGTTTCAGTATAAATATAATTTTCCAGACCGATGGAAGGAGCTTTGGAATCTAACTTAAATGGATTTTTACCTTCTTTAATATTATCAGGGTTATATCTGAATAAAGGCCAATGCCCGCTTTGTGTAGCAAGTTTTTGATGTTCCATTCCATAAGCCAAATCATAACCATGTGCAATACAATGGCTGTAAGCAACAATAATAGAAGGACCATCATAAGCTTCAGCTTCTAATATAGCTTTTAGTGTATGTGTATCATTAGCACCCATTGCAACTTGCGCTACATAAACATTACCATAATTTATTGCCATCATAGCAAGGTCTTTTTTAGGATTCGGTCGTCCGGCAGCAGCAAATTTTGCTACAGCACCTAGTCCGGTTGCTTTAGACATTTGACCACCTGTATTAGAATATACTTCAGTATCCAAAACAAGAATATTAACATTTTTACCTTGAGCCATCACATGATCCAAACCACCGTAGCCAATATCATAGGCCCAGCCATCGCCGCCCATAATCCAAACTGATTTTTTCACAAGATAATCTGCTAATAACAGAAGATTTTCTGCTTCATCAGATTTTATATTTTTTAGTTTATCTTTTAGTTTTGCAACTCTTTCACGTTGTTCATAAATATCAGCTTCAGATTTTTGCGGAGCTGTTAGTATTGCTTCTACTAAATCGTTACCTATTTCTTTTTCCAAACCTTTTAGTAGCTCGCGAGCGTATTCGGTTTGTTTATCAATTGAAAGTCTCATACCAAAACCAAACTCGGCATTATCTTCGAATAAAGAATTAGACCAAGCAGGACCTCTTCCCTCTTTGTTTTTTGCCCAAGGTGTAGTTGGCAAGTTACCTCCGTAAATTGATGAACATCCGGTTGCATTTGCAATAACTGCTCTATCACCAAATAATTGCGAAACTAATTTTACGTAAGGTGTTTCTCCACAGCCGGAACAAGCACCCGAAAATTCAAATAATGGTTGAAGTAATTGACTTCCTTGAATTGAGCCTACATTTAATTTAGTTCTATCAAGTTCAGGAATATTCAAGAAGAAATCAAAGTTTTTACTTTCTTTTTCTCTTACAGGAATTTGTGGTATCATATTAAGAGCTTTCTTTCCAACTTCCCTTTTGTTTTTTGCAGGACAAACTTCGGCACATATTCTACATCCTGTACAATCTTCTACAGCAACTTGAATTGTGTAAGATAGTCCCTTGTAGTCTTTACCTCTAGCATCAGTATGTTTGAATGTTTCCGGAGCATCGGCTAAAACTTCTGGTTCGTAAGCTTTAATTCTAATTGCAGCATGCGGACAAACCATAGCGCATTTACCGCATTGAATACAAACTTCTTCATCCCATTCCGGTACTTCAAGAGCAATATTTCTTTTTTCCCATTGAGTAGTTGCAGAGGGGAATGTTCCGTCAACCGGCATTTGACTTACAGGAACATCATCTCCTTTACCTTGCATCATCAATGCCAAAGTATTTTTAACATAATCGGGAGCTGCATCTGAAACAACCGGCGGCAATTCAATTTGACTAGTAACTTTTTCAGGCACATCTATTTTATATAGATTTTCCAATGTACCGTCAACAGCAGCAAAGTTCTTTTGTACAACGGCTTCACCTTTTTTTCCGTAAGTTTTTTTAATTGCTTTTTTAATATGATCGATAGCTTCATCTTTTGGCAATACACCGGAAATTGCAAAGAAACATGTTTGCATAATTGTATTAATTCTGGAACCCATTCCGGTTTTTTTAGCAACACTATATCCATCAATTACATAAAACTTTAATTTTTTCTCTATTATTTGTTCCTGCATATTTTTTGGTAATTTATTCCATACTTCATCTTTAGGATAAGGACTATTTAATAGAAAAGTTCCGCCTTCAACAAGATTATCAAGAACATCAAAATTTTCTAACAAACTGAATTGATGACATCCAACAAAATTAGCTGTTTGTATTAAGTAAGTTGAATGAATAGGGTTTTTACCAAATCTTAAATGAGATATTGTTGTAGAACCCGATTTTTTAGAATCATATACAAAATAACCTTGAGCAAAATTATCGGTTTCTTCGCCAATAATTTTTATAGAGTTTTTATTGGCACCAACCGTTCCGTCTGAACCAAGACCATAGAACATTGCTCTAACAACATCATCTCCTTCAGTAACAAAAGAAGGATCAAATTCAAGACTAGTATTTGTAACATCATCGTGAATTCCGATTGTGAAATGATTTTTAGGTTTGTCATTTTTTAAATTATCAAAAACTGCTTTTACCATAGCCGGAGTAAATTCTTTTGAAGAAAGACCATATCTACCGCCGACAACTTTAGGTAATTTTGCAAATTTAGGATTATCGGAAGTCATATTTTCGGTAATAGCTTCAACAACATCCAAATATAAAGGCTCGCCTGATGAACCCGGTTCTTTGGTTCTATCTAAAACAGCAATCTTTTCAACTGTGTTAGGTAAAGCTTCTAATAACTTATCAGCAGCAAAAGGTCTATATAAACGAACAACCAGAACGCCAACTTTTTCTTCCATTCTGTTTGTCATGTATTCCAAAGTTTCCAATGCTGTTTCACTTCCGGAACCCATTAACATAATTACTCTTTTTGCATCAGGAGCACCGTAATAATCAAATAAATGATATTGTCTTCCTGTTAATTCGGCAAATTTATCCATAGCACTTTGAACAATATCCGGACAAGCATTGTAAAATTTATTTACAACTTCCCTACCTTGGAAATATACATCCGGATTTTGAGCGGTACCTCTGATAAAAGGATTATCGGGATTAAGTGCTCTTTCTCTGTGTGCATGAACAAGTTTATCGTTACTCATTGCTTTAAGATCTTCCAGAGTTAATTGTTCAATTTTGTTTATTTCATGCGAAGATCTAAATCCATCAAAGAAATGAATAAATGGGATTCTTGATTCCAAAGTAGCTCTGTGAGCAATTGCAGCTAAATCCATAATTTCTTGAATTGAACCGGAAGCAAGCAGCCCAAAACCGGTTTGTCTTGTTGCCATCACATCACTATGATCCCCAAAAATTGAAAGTGCCGAAGCAGCGATGGATCTTGCAGATACATGAAAAACCGTAGGAGTAAGTTCACCGGCAATTTTATACATATTAGGTATCATTAAAAGTAAACCTTGCGAGGCAGTAAATGTTGTAGTTAAAGCACCGGCTTGAAGTGAACCGTGAACCGCACCGGATGCACCACCTTCACTTTGTAATTCGGAAACATGAGGAACAGTTCCCCAAATATTTTTTTTGCCTTGAGCAGACCAAGCATCGGACATTTCGCCCATACCGGAAGAAGGTGTTATAGGATAAATAGCAATAACTTCACTATTGTGATAAGCTACATAAGCAGCAGCTTCATTTCCGTCAATAGTTATTTTCTTTCTTTCCATGTCAATCCTTATCTATGTTTAAATATTTAATTGAAATTCCTTTAGTTTGTAAACTATTTCTATCAAAATTTAAGCCAAAACATTTACTAAAAATTATGTTACAATACAGATTAAATTACGCTAATAATGTACGATGCTGAAACTATTAATCTTAAAAATTAGAATAGTTACTACTAATTCTCTTACTTTTAGGAAATGAGAGTTAACATCTCCTTTAAGACATTATTATCTTATTAAAACTAAGAAAAAAAAATGTTTTTTCCAATTTACTTTTTAATACAAATAATAAAAAAGCTGAGTATTCTAAAAAAACTCAGCTTTAATTTTTAATATACTAACAACAAATTGGTTTTGGTATGTACTAAACTACAAATAGGTGGCTTTGAATTTTTCAAATTGAAAGATTCTTAACTTGGAACCTTCCAGTTCTATCACACCTTTTTTGGCAAATGAATGCAAAGTTCTGGAAATAGTTTCTCTGGATGTACCGGCCATATTTGCTAAATCTTGTTGAAGCGGTAATTTTTCAATTTCAACAGCGCCTTGCCTAATTCTACCGGTATCATTTGCTAATTGTACTATTACAGTAGCAACCTTGCCTTCCGCATCTTTTAATGAAAGTGATTTTATTTGCATATCGGCTGTTCTCAATCGTTTGGATAGCTCTTGCATAACAGCTATAGAGATTTCAGGATGTTCTTTTAAAAACTCTAAAAATTGATTTCTTTGTATAATAAAAAGTTCCGATGGTTCTAACGAAGTAACCGTTGCAGATCTTGTTAAACCATCTATCAATGCCATTTCACCAAAAATATCGGATTCGGATAAAATATTTAAAATTACTTCTCTTCCGTCACTACTTGTTCTGGTAACTTTTACTTTACCTTTAACAATTATAAATAGTGCACCACTTTCATCTTCTTCCATTAAGATAATACTATCTTTTTTAAATGTTTTTCTGATGCCAACTTGTGAAATTTGCTCAATGGTTTCTTCAGGTAAATCAGAAAAAATCGGGACATAGTACAAAAAGTCAGATGATGATTTCATAAGGTCCTCCTTTCCAAGAATCAACATTTCAATTTTTATTGAATACTTTCATTTTAACTATTTAATATATTGATTTTTTTTAAAAATGTTTAAAATATTTTTATTTTTTTTCAATTTATTGTTTACACAAAAAAAAAGCTAATCTTGTAAAAAGAGTAGCTTTATAGTTGGGCATTACTTAATTCGTCTTTATTTTCTTTAGCTTTACTTTAAGCTTGGATTTTTTCAAAGCTTCTTTAGCAATTTTAATGCTTATTTGACCGGTAATATTATTAAGTTCCGCAACTTCAAGTTTATCAATAAACTCTATAGTTGAATCAAATTTTTTTAATATAAGCCCTTTACCAAATTTTTCTATACTTTTATAAACTACTGCTGTTGCAGATTGTCCATACTTATTAATTAGTCCCCATTTATTACCAATTCTAACCTTGGAAATACTAAATAATCCATAATAGGGATAAATCTCATCATATTTCTCATCATTTATGGGATTACCTTTAAAATCGTACAAACTCCACGAACCTTTTTCCCTTGCGGCAATTAATCCGAATCCTGAAGGAAGTGTAAAAACTTCTAAATAATTCGGAGGTAAAATTTCAATACCTTCCAAATCATTCATTCCCCACAAATTGTTTTCTTTCAATCTAACAGACTTAGGTAAAACACCAATATATTGGTATTTTTGCTTAAGACTATTGGTTTTATTTTTCATGTTCCGCTCTACAATATTTGCCTAAAATATATATGGAAACTTAACATTTTTGTTAAAACTAAATGTGAGATGAGGCACAGATAATTATAAACTTTTTGTTATTGAAAAATAAATTAACAAAATCATTTTGATTAATCCATTTGTTTTTTGATAAAATCAACAGCTTAAATCAATGCAATTTTTCCTTATTTAATTTGTAGATTAAATTAGAAAAAGATTCAAAAAAAATGTTACGTCGAAAATATTTCTTGTTGGAGATGTTTAGTTTTTTTATGTTAGGAGATATTGCCGTTCTTTTAATTTTGAGATGCCTCGCGAGAAACATGCTCGACATGACAATTTTAAGGAACTGCTGCAACATGACATTCCACTGGTAGCGATGTACACAGCTCGCTATGCTTTTTAAATTTTTTGTTATTAAACATTTTAGTAAATTAATAAAATATTGTTGAGGAGTGGTCTCGACAACAGTAGAATCGAATCTAGTCTTTTTGAACCAATTGAAGACTCAATTCTTTATAGAGCTTGTAATTCATTGCATCCGATAAAGCCATGAGACTAGCAATAATAATATTTTCGGAAACTCCTACAGTTGACCAA
>JALSNL010000415.1 GCA_026987055.1 Melioribacteraceae bacterium
TGGTTAAAACTTGGGTAGTTAGAGAATAAAATGAAAAAATAAATATCATAAAATCTTTTAAACCTCAGTAATT
This sequence comes from Melioribacteraceae bacterium, assembly GCA_026987055.1. GTDB lineage: Bacteria > Bacteroidota > Ignavibacteria > Ignavibacteriales > Melioribacteraceae > JALSNL01. The sequence goes on from JALSNL010000415.1 coordinate 74, forward strand.
TTTACTGAGGTTTTTTATTTATACAAAAATTCAATTTTTTTTTAGTACTTTTTAAAATCTCAACCGAATATAAGTTTTATAACTATTTTATTCCTATATTTATGAGTCCACTTAAGATATTTGGTACCCAGAGGGAATGTATTACAGACAATTTGTGGATAAGAAGATAAAATATTTGGCATATAGACCAAATTGTATGCTCCATTATTGAAAAATACTGAAATCTGAGCACAGCTCACTTTGAGAAAACAACTTTAGCTTTATTTATATATACTGAACACGAATTGGTTTTCGGATTTATGCTGTCATACCGGTTTGCGCTTTTTGCAATACCGGTATCTGCTTGTTCAATAGATTCCGGTGTTACACAAAGGGCGTGTAAACCGGAATGACGGGGTTAGATATGTTTCACAATTCCGAAAACCGATTTAGTTTTAATATATAAATCTAAATTGATTTACATTTTAGCAAGTATCATTTATAAATTGTGTAAAGTCTTTGATGAAAACTGAATCTCTTAATTATTCTTTAAGTAAGAATGGGAAATTAAAAATAATCAAACCAATGTCTCTATAGTCATTTTTAATAAATAAAATACAAAAGTTATTTTTTTGTATAGTATAATAGAATACCTTGACAATTTTAATATCGTTCAATATTTTTAAGCATACATTTAATCAAAATAATATGAGTCAAATAACAAAAAATAAAAAAAAATTAACTGCTATTTCAAATGGATTTTTGTCAATTTTTGGATTGGCATCAGTTGAAGATTTACGTGTTTTTCCTCATAGACAATCTGCAGAAGATGCATTTCGAAAAGATTTAGAGAATATTGGCCTTGATATTTTAACATCGATGAAATCATTTGAAGAGGAAAAATTATCAAATGAGCAAAAAAAACAGAAAGAGGAATTCGATACAACAAAATAACAACCTCATTCAGCAGCAAAAAAAATTAGAAGTTAAAGTAAATTCTAAAACTGAAGAAAAAGAAGAACAATTATCTTTATTTGCAACTTCATTTAGCGGTCCAATGCCACCTGCCTCTGAGCTAGACAAATATGAACAAATTTATCCTGGAGCTGCCAAAATAATTATTGATATGGCTATCAAAGAACAACATCAAAGACATTCATTAGAAAATAAAGATATGGATGCTGTTATTTCTTTAACAAAAAGTGGGCAAAGATTTGGTTTTTTCTTAGCTTTGATAGGATTACTTATGGGAGCTATTTTAGTTTACTTTGATAAAGATATAACACAATATGTTTTTCTTCTCGGGGCATTAGCAACACTAATTTTAGCTGCAATTTATGGAAGGAGAAAATTGTCACAAATGGATAGAGAAAAATATATTAAAGCAGAGTCTGATGGGAACAATGTATAAAATTTTAATTATCTATTAAAGTTAGCTACTACTTTTGGCTCAATTATAAGATAGGATAGGTAATATTATTAAATACACTCTTTTAATACATAGATTAAAGAAAGTATTTTAAAACCTACTAGGTTTTGACAGCTAATCATAAATTAATGTAAACAGTTTTACAATAGATTAAACTAAAGTTATAATCTTGATTAAACCCTCGGAGGTTTAAATTGTTGTAATTTATCCTATACTAGAAACAAAATGGTTTTCGGATTTTCAAACAGTCCTCTCTTCACAAAAGAGAGGATGTAGGTGAGTTATAAAAATGAATCAATCCGAAAGCCATTTTGTTGTAAGCATATCTTAGAATTGATCTTTACTTTTACTTGATAAAGATGAAATTTGTTATAGTAAGATTAGTAGATATTATAAATATCATTCTAAATATTGCTAAATATCAAAAAATAAGATTAAAAAATGAATTCATTGTAGATGAAATTTAGAATATAAATTTGGATATATGTACAATAATTCAGGATAAAGATTTTACACCCCATTAAATTTAATTTTCGTATGTAGTTACGCTACTTTTCGTTGATTTTTTTCCCTTATCTGTCTATATTAGTTGTCTTATTTTAAATTACTCAATTATTAATTAAAACATTATTAGGTAGTATGAAAGAGCTGAGATTTAGAAGTATTTTAGTTGCTGCTGCGGTCGCATTAAGTTTATATTTGTTATATCCAACTTATCAGGATATTAATTTTTCTAACCAAATAGAAAAACAAGTTCAAAGTATTAAAGAAAATTTAAAACAACAAAACCCGAACTTAAGCACCGAAAGCTTAGAATCCATTTTACAATTTAAAGAAGATAGTATCCGTATAGCTAATCCGGCTATTAAAAAAGCGCGTGAAAAAAGGCTTAAACTTGGTCTTGATTTACAAGGCGGTATGTATCTTGTAATGGAAGTTAATACCGGTAAGCTTTTGGAACGTTTGGCAAAAGATCCTGACGAACAATTTAAAAAAATATTAAAAGAAACAGAAAAAATTGCTAAATCATCCGGTGAAGATGTTGTTACAATTTTAACACAAAAACTTAAAGAAAAAAATATCCGTTTAAGTAGATATTTTGGTTCTATACGACAAGAAGATTCCGATATTATAGATGATTTGAAAAAACAAGAATCCGATGCTGTTTCCCGTGCAATAGAAATTATTAGAAACAGAGTAGATCAATATGGCGTTTCCGAACCATCTATTCAAAAGCAAGGGGCAAGAAGAATTGTTATTGAATTACCGGGTATTGCTAAAAAAGAAGAAGCAAAAAATCTACTGCAAGGTAGAGCAATGCTTGAATTCAAACTATTGAAAGACCCTGAATTTGCTTTCCCAATAATAAAAAGAATAGACGAAGTTCTTGCCAGCCAATATAAAAAAGATTCATCCGAATCTATGTTAGATTCAACCTTAACAGATGAACAATCCGAAGAAGAGTTTTCAAAAAAACATCCGTTCCTTTCAGTAGCCAGAATGATTTCGCAACAGACTGCTGATTTGGTTGTTAAAGAAAACGAAAGAGATATTGTTAGAAATTATTTAAGAAGACCCGAAATTAAAAACATCATTCCTAACAATGTTGAATTTGTGTTTTCCGCTAAACCGGATATTGTTCAAAATGGAATAAAATATTATAGACTTTACTTATTAAACAAACAACCGGAATTAACCGGTGAGGTTGTTGTTGACGCACAAGCTAATATAGATCCTTCAACAACCAAAGCAATTGTTACAATGAAAATGAATGGTGACGGTGCCAGAGAATGGGCTAGAATAACCGGGGCAAACATACACAAAAGATGCGCTATTGTTTTGGACGGTTATGTTTATACCGCCCCCGTTATTCAAGGGAAAATTCCAAACGGAAGTTCTCAAATTAGCGGCATGGCAAATTTGGAAGAAGCCAAGTTAATTGAAATTGTACTTAAAGCAGGAGCATTGCCTGCTCCGATTGATATTATAGAAGAAAGAACCGTTGGTCCGTCATTAGGGCAAGATTCTATAAACCAAGGGTTTACATCTACAATAATAGGATTTTTCTTAGTAGCATTATTTATGCTTGTATATTATAGAAAAGCCGGTACATTTGCCGATTTAGCATTGGTTTTCACTTTGCTTTTCATTATGGGAATTTTGGCCGCCTTTAAAGCCACCTTAACATTACCGGGTATTGCAGGTATTATATTAACAATTGGTATGGCGGTTGATGCCAATGTACTTATTTTTGAAAGAATCAGAGAAGAATTAGCTACAGGTAAAACGATAAAAGCTGCAGTTCAAGGTGGTTTTGCAAATTCAAATTCCGCTATTTTCGATTCTAACATTACATCATTTTTTACCGCCGTTATTTTATATCAATTTGGTAGTGGTCCAATTCAAGGTTTTGCATTAACACTTATGATTGGTATTCTTGCCAGTTTGTTTAGTGCTTTGGTTATTACCAAAATACTTTTTGAGTTTATGATAGCAAAAGGATATAAAATTGAAATTGGCAGCAGAAGCAGAATGCTTGGCGATATGAAAGTTGATTTCCTAGGTAAAAAGAAATTTGCTTTCGGTCTTTCCGGTACTTTAATTTTAATTGGACTGCTAAGTTTAGCAACACGCGGCTTAGAAATGGGAATTGATTTTAAAGGTGGTTCGGAAATTGCCGTACAATTTGATAACCCGATTAATATTTCGGAGATACGGGATGATATGTCTAAAATAGGTTTAGGCAACGTAGAGGTTAAAACATTTGGAGATGCATCCGGTATTTTATTAAGAACAGAGCTTCAAGAAATACCTCAACACATTTTACCTAAAGTGCGCAATACAATTGATAAAGCTATTGAAAAAGAATTTCCCGGTATAAAAAAATCAATTGTGGATACTACGGAAAACTCTATTACTTATGAATTTGAAAGTCCGGAAATAGCAAAAAAAGTTACTGCCAAATTATTTGAAAACGGCTTTCAAACTGCTGAAGTTTCAAATTCTGCCGAGAACAAACAAATGATTGTGAGCCTTACAATTGCTGATTGGATAAAAGAAAATTTAATGGAAACTCATCACGATAATCCGTTTAAGATTCTTAAAGAAGAAAAAGTTGGACCGAAAATTGGTAAAGAACTAAAAACCGATGCTTTAATTGCAATATTATTATCATTGGTTGTAATTTTAGTTTACTTAGGTTTCAGATTTAAATTTGGTTTTGCTTTAGGTGCTGTTGCCGCATTGTTCCATGATGTTTTAATTACACTTGGTATTTTCTCATTATTGTACGGTTTAATCCCCGGACTTAATCTGGAAATTTCAGTAAGTGTTGTTGCAGCGTTCTTAACATTAGTTGGGTATTCCATTAACGATACGGTTGTGGTTTTTGATAGAATTAGAGAAGATATAAAAATACATAAAACCGCTAACGTGGAACGTATTATGAACGAAGCTATAAACAAAACTATGAGAAGAACAATTATAACAAGTTTAACCACTTTAATTTCAGTGGCTGTGTTATTGTTCTTTGGTGGTGAGGTTCTTAGAGGTTTTGCCTTTACATTGTTCTTCGGTATCATTATCGGAACATACTCATCTATATTTGTTGCTACACCATTTGTTTTAATGTATGCAAAATATAGAGGAGAAAAAATTCAATTTTAATATTGAACTTTATTATTATAAAAAAAGGCTGTTCATATTATTTGAACAGCCTTTTTTTTTAACCATGTTTTTGATATTAGGCTAGTTAAGATTGTAATAAAATTTGTAAAATATAGTTTTAGAAAAAAACCTAAAGAAAGCTAATCGACTTTTAATACCACAATAGTAACATCATCATTTGGTTCTTTAGAGCCTCTAAATTTCTCTAATGATTGAATTGTTTTATCAATAATTTCTTTCGATTTTTTATTGCAGTTCATTTTTAATAAAGAAGCAACACGTTTATCACCAAAAAGATTATTATTATTATCCATAGCTTCGCTTACACCATCGGAAGTAAAAAAGTAAATTTCCTTTTTACTAAGAGGATACTTAACTTCTTCCAATGTGTTTTCAAACATATCACTAAACTCCAAACCAACACCAATTCCTTTAGGTTGAATAAATTCAATATTACCTTTGTTGCACTTTATTGTTGGCGTATGCCCTGCCCTGCTTATTACTATACTTTTTTCTTGAATATCTACCAATGCAATAGTTAAAGTAATAAACCATTTTTTTTCGATGTTGCCGGATAGTTTTTTGTTCACCTCCGTTAATATTTCTTTGGGAGATTTTTCACCGGTACAAAATAAGTGAATCATTGTTTGTAGTTTTGACATATAAAAAGATGCGGAAAGTCCTTTGCCGGATACATCACCGACAACTATATAAACTTTGGTATCCGAAATTTTAATAATATCAAAATAATCACCGCCTACTTGCATTGCAGGTATCATTGTTCCGGCTATATCCAAGCCTTTAATTTGCGGTATATTTTTAGGAAGCATAGATTCTTGTATTTCTCTGGCAACATCCAAATCCCTTTCCAATTTAATCTTGGTTGCTTCCGCTTCGTATAATCTTGCATTTTCAATTGAAACAGCTGTTTGGTTAGCTGCAGCAATTAACAAATCAATATCCTTTCCTGCAAATTGTGCACCGGAATGTTTTAATCCGAATAACAATAAACCGATTACTTTTTGTTTTATTACAAGCGGAATAATTGTATATATTTTTTCTCTTTCCAAATCTTCAACTTCGGAACGACAAACTTTATTAAATTCCGTATTGTCAAAAGCAATTGGCAAACTTAGTTTTATTTTATTATCAACCGATTTTTGAATTAAATTATTTTTGTTTTCAAAAAAAAGATGCTTGTTTAAAAATCCGTTTTCCCTTTTTAGTTCAAAGCTATTATCATTATTTTTTAATGCAATACCGAATTTATTTACTTTTAATCCTTCCATAAATGTAGATTGAACGGAATCAAGAATATTATCCAGCCCAACAATGGTGGCAACATCGTTACTAAATTTCATTAATACTTGTTGATATGCAAATTGCTCGGGATAAAATGATTTTGTAATTATATTTTGGAATTTATCTTTAGTTGACTGAAATACAAATGCAAACATTATAAAAACCAGAGCGGCTACAATTCCTTGATATTCTTCGGTAATAGCTTCGCTAATTGTTTGACCTAATAAATACATTAGTAAAAAATAAGCACCCGCAAGAGAAAATGTTGCCGTTCCATACATTATTGTATTTTTCAGCACATCACTTACATCCATTAAAGAATATTTGAATATAGAATAGCCGAAGCCAATTGGTAATAATGTAAGTAAAAAGATTGGTAAAAAATATTCGGGATTATTAAATTGATTTCCCGCTAATACTTTTGCAACAACAATAATGTAAACAATTGATAAAACTGCCAATATATAAAATATAACAACTATGAAAATCGGTTTTCTATCCTTTGTTTTATTTAATTTGAAGTAACTTATTATCAATAAGATAAGGCCGGTAACTAAAGCGATGAGAAATAAATATCCAAGTGTAGATACAAAATACATATTGTAATAAAAATTAAATTTACCGTTAAGATACTTGGGATAATACAAAAAGGTAATTCGATATATTATAGCAAGTACAAATAATACTTTTGGAATTGTACTAAATATTGTGTGAAATATTTTCTTTTTTGAAAAGGAGGTTTCTCTGGGGAAAATAAGAAAAAATTCTACAAGACCAAACGATACGAAAATAGCACCGTAAATCCACAGAGAATCCAATACAAGCATTAAAAAGTTATTTTGTAAAATTGGATTAAGATTATTATTTCCCTTAAAAAAAGCAATGGAAGAAAATAAAACAAAATATGCTCCGACTTTAAAAAATAAATTTTGTGTTTTACCGTACGGTTTGGAAGATAC
>JALSNL010000416.1 GCA_026987055.1 Melioribacteraceae bacterium
AGCAAGCGGGCAGACGGTTACATCCCACAGCGCCTTTTTGAATAAAGACGGAAGAGTGGTAGCCGACGACGGAACAACCGGAGAAATAGAATTAAACGCACCGGAAGGAAATTATTACGTCGTGGTTAAACATAGAAACCATTTGGCTGTGATGAGTGCAAATACTATTTCGTTAAACAGTACAACATCCACACTTTATGATTTTACAACCGGAAGTGATAAATATTATGGCAACGGCGGTGCAAAGCAATTAAATTAAATCAGAGTTATGTAATTAATGATAATATTTGCATTATGAAAATATTATTACTAATTTTGAAAAATTATGAAACCGGAACCCATTGTCTTTTTTGGTGTTTTAGGTAAAATTAATTTGTGTTTAATAACAAAAGTGCATAAAAATATTAAAAAAAGTTAATCCTTTTTACTCTATAACAAAAGTTTATTATGAATAATTATTCAAAACTTGATGACAAAAAATTATTTTCTCTCATAAAAGAAAATAATAACAAGGCATTAAAAGTCTTGTTTGAAAGATATTTTGTCAGGTTATGTGAGTTCTCGGAATTTTATGTAAAGAATTTAACTTTGGCAGAGGAAGTAGTTGCAGATGTTTTTTTGAATATTTGGATTAGTAGAAATAAACTAAAAATTAAAACCAGTTTAAAAGGATATCTTTATACTTCCGTTCGTAATCGATCACTTAATTATGTATTAAAGGAAAAAAGAAATACTGAAAACATAAAAGAACTAACCCTGAAAAATAATTTACCTCCTATAGATAATTCACCATTTGTTGAACTGTCTTTAATGGAATTAGAAAATGCAATAGAATCTCTAATACAAAAATTACCTCCAAAACGCCAACTTATATTTCGAATGAATAGACTATACGGATTAAAGTATAAAGAAATTGCCGAACTTCTTTCCATTTCTGTTAATACCGTACAAAACCATATGGTTAAAGCAATTGAATACATGACCAAACATTATTCGCAAATTAAATCTTTTTATATTTTCCTTTTCTTTTTACTCCTCAAGTAAAAATTTTTTTTCAATAGAGTAGTAGATTTTTCTTCTAAGTATTGTCTTTACTGTAAAGACCCAATCATAAAAACAATACTTATGGAAAAAAATAAATTTATTGAACTTGCCACTAAATATTTATCCAACGAGGCAACTTTCGAAGAAAAAGAACAGCTTAATGAACTTTTGAAAGATGAAAAGTATAATGAGATGTTTGTTTGGATTTCTAATAACTGGCAAAATTTTGGGTTACAAAAAAATGTACATAATTTTAATGTTGAACGAGGTTTACACAAACTTACTCAAAAAATAAGAGCATATGAACCGGAATTTGATTGGGATGAAAACAAAAAATCAAGATTTGGTTCAATAAATTCATTGCTGAAAATAGCAGCTTCTATAGCTATTTTTCTTCTGATTTCCATTTTAGCATTTTATCAACTTACAACAAATACGAATGATAAAGTTCCAATAACATTAACAACCAAAAGTACTTTATCGGGACAAAAAAGTATTGTTACACTATTCGATGGCACAAAAGTTATATTAAATGCCGAAAGCAAATTTAAATATCCGCCAAAGTTCGGAGATTTTTCCCGCGAAGTATATTTGGAAGGCGAAGCTTTCTTTGAAGTTGCACACAATTCTAAAAAACCCTTTATAGTTCATACGGGAAAATTATCTACTAAAGTTTTAGGTACAAAATTCAATGTCTCTGCTTTTCCAACTGAAAATGATATAAAAATATCATTGGTTGAAGGAAAAGTAGTTGTGTTAAAAGAAACACCTAAAAAAGGAACGGAAAAAATCAAACTTCTTCCGCATCAGCAATTTATTTATGATACAAAAACCAAATCAGGGAAAGTTGAAAGATTTAATATAGTTAAAGAAACCGGTTGGAAAGATAATAAATACATTTTTGATAATGAATCTTTGAATAAAGCCTTGGTTAAGTTAAGTAGAGCATTTGGAGTAGAATTCAAACTGGATATTCCTCAGAAAGATAAATATAAGATAAAAGCTAACTTTAATAACGAATCTTTTTGGACCATAGTTGAAGCAATAAAATATGCAACAAAATTAAATTATAGAATTGTTTCGAAAAATAATGAAGTTGAAAAAGTAATCTTTAATAAATAAAAGTTGTGTTAATTCAATAGAACGTTCATTTATATAATTAAAAGAAAGTTACGTTTGGAGGCATAAATAAAAATGGAAAAGAGAATAACATTTGATTTTAAAAAAAATATTACTGATGCAATAAAAATTATTCTATTCCAACTTTTTATAATAAATCTAATTTTTGTTACTACTGTTGTTGCCGGACAGGGGTTGGAAAATGTAAAAATAAATCTTAATGCTAATAATTCTAAGCTTGAAAAAATATTTGAAAAGATAGAAGGTCAAACAGAATATAAATTCTTCTATATTAAAAACGATATTCCTCTAAACTCTAAAATGACAATCAATGCAAAAAATGCTCCGCTTAGTACGGTTCTTGATAAAATTGCAAAGAAAAACAACTTAAGTTTTAAGTTAATTAAGCATCAAATAGTTATAAGAAAAAATGAGCAAGAAAAAAAAGGGAAAGGGAAAATTAAAGGCGTTGTAATTGATGCAAAAAATAATGATCCTTTAATAGGAGCAAATGTTTTTATTCTGGAAACTGCTTACGGTGCTGCAACTAATATTGATGGAGAATATTCAATAAGTAATATTCCCGCAGGAAACTACACATTACGTGTTTCATACCTTGGATATGAAAAGAAAGATGTTCCTGTAAAAATATCCCCGGGCAAAACGTTAAATTTGAATATTGAATTACAATATAGTGGTTCAATAGATTTGGAAGAGGTGGAAGTTACCGCACAAGTAAAAGGACAAATATCGGCTATCAATGAACAATTATCCTCCCACGAAATAAAAAATGTTGTTTCAAAAGATCGTATTCAAGAACTGCCGGATGCAAATGCAGCCGAATCGGTTGGGCGTCTTTCAGGTGTATCCATTTTAAGAGATGGCGGCGAAGGTAACAAAGTTGTAATCAGAGGGCTTTCACCAAAATACAATAAAGTTATGATTGACGGTATAGATTTGGCTTCTACCGATGAAGGAGACAGAAGTACCGATATAAGTATGATTTCTCCTTATTCACTTGAAGGTATTGAAGTTATAAAAGCGGCAACGGCAGATCGTGATGCAGATTATGTTGGTGGAGCGGTTAACTTTAAAATTAAAAAAGCCGACAAAGGATTAAAAACCAATATTATTGCTTTTGATACTTACAATAATTTAAGAAGTGATTTTTCTAATTATACATTTGTCGGCTCTGTTGAAGACAGATTTTTTAATGATAAACTCGGTGTTTTTCTGCAAGCAAATATTGAACAAAAAGACCGCGGTTCAAATCAATTAGGTGCCGATTACTATTTGGTAACGCACGATATAAACAAAGTTAATCCCACTAAACTTGAAAATCTTTTTTTAACGAATGCGTTTAGAACAAGAAAACGTTACGGCGGAACTTTAACCTTGGATTATAACATTCCCAACGGAAATATTTTCTTGAAAAATTTCTTGAGTGTGGGAAATACCGAAATAAATTTATACAGAGAAAAATATGATGTCCGTAAAAGAGGTCATAATTATCTAACAAATACACGAAAAAATAATTTGCAGGTAATGAGCAATATTCTAAACTACGAACAAAAATTCGGAGATGTTAAATTTACCGCATCCTTATCACATGCTTTTTCTCAAAACGAAATTCCTGAAGATATTAATTTCGATTTTGTTGAACCTTTACCTGCGCTTCCGCAAGGAGTAACTGATCTTCCGCCCGATTCGATTCCGTATTTGGCATATAATAATTACGACCGTGCTTATTGGAGTAATGTTAAAGATAATAAAAGCCTTACAAAAGAAAGGCAATTTTCGGCTAAGGCGAATTTGGAAATGAATCTTGATTTAACTAAACAAATAACCGGAACTTTAAAATTCGGTGCTAAATACAGGATGAAAAAACGTAGTCACAATTTAGACGCAACCGGTGGAACTATGGCTTTGAATAGCGGTATAGTGGTTAAAAATGCAATTCTAAATGCTTTTCCTTGGATGCAAGATACAGCCCCTATTGGTACGGCACAATTGCCATATACTTTGTTTATAAATAAAAATTTTGATCACGGAGAATTTTTAAAAGGCGATTATGCCCTGGGCCCTGTTGTAGATATAAATCTTATGAGAGAAGTAATTAAAGTTATGCGAGGCGTAAAATCCCCTGCAATAGATACCTACAGTAAATTGAATATGACATCCATAACAAATGATTACAATGGTAACGAGTATTTAAGTGCAGGCTATGTAATGGCAAACTTGGATATGTATTCGATAATTAAATTTATTCCCGGCGTTAGATATGAACATTATGTTACTGAATATAACGGAATAAGAGGATTTTCAAATTCCGGTTTCCCCGAGCAGAATTATCCTCATAAAGATACTACAACCCAAAGAGTAAATGATTACTTGTTGCCGATGATGCAATTACAAATAAAACCTGTGGATTGGTTACAAATACGTATGGCTTATACTCAAACATTATCTCGACCAAATTTTAATTTTATAGTTCCCCGCGTAGATGTTGGTCAAGACGATATAATTTACAATAATTATAAATTAAAACCGGAGCGCTCTGAAAACATTGATATATATTTTGCCGTTCTTGAAAACCATATAGGTTTATTTACCCTCGGAGTGTTTCAGAAAAAAATTAAAGATATGATATTTTGGTTGGATAAAAGAGTATTGTTAAATCCGGCGGAATATAATTTTAGCGATAAAGAAAAAGGAAAGTTTCTTATTACTCAGCAGAATATTAAAAAAACGGCAACAGTACAAGGTATTGAATTGGATTGGCAAACCAACTTTTGGTATTTACCTTCATTCCTAAAAGGATTGGTATTTAACGTCAACTATACTTATATCTTCTCGGAAGCCAAATATCCGCGGACAGTTATTGAAACAAAATATAACTATACCGAACCACCTTACGGATTAATTCAAAAAAACAAAGATACAACATATACACAAAGACTTATTGATCAGCCGGATAATATTTTGCACATGTCGCTTGGTTATGATTACAAAGGATTTTCTTTCAGAGTATCCATGTTATATCAAGCTAATATATTTAAGAATCCTAATTTTTATCCGGAATTAAGAGCGAGTTCCGATGATTATTTACGTTGGGATGTTTCGTTAAAACAAAAACTACCCGTAAAAGGTTTGCAATTGTTCTTGAATGCAAATAATATAACGGCTTCCACCGATGTAGTATTAAACGATGCAAGAAATCTTCCTACATCTATTGAACATTACGGAATGACTATGGATATTGGTCTTCGTTGGAATCTGAATTAAATTTCATATTTCATATATATGAAATAAAAGTATATAAAGTAAATTGTGAAATACTAACTAACTAACACAAATAGGAGGAACCTATGAGAAACAAATTACTTGTCGTGTTTTCTTTCACGATACTTGGGCTACTTTTTTTAGCCAAACCATTAAGAGCTGATGAGGTAGTTGTTCCGGACGGTCCGGAAATTTTTAACTTCATTGCTGGAGATACAACTTCTACAGGAGAAAGAAATGTCCCTGGTAGAATTTACAAACTGGAAAGAGGAAAAGTTTATATTTTTACTGAAACTTTGGATGTGGATTTCGATTTTTATCTTGTTGCAGATGATGATGATCCGGATAATCCTGTAAGACCACCAATGTTGGTACGTGGTGTTCATCCTGATGGTTCTACAGTTGATAATTTAATTAATATTACAGGCGATAATATTAATGTTGAATTAAGAAATTTATTATTCCAAGGTGTTCCTATAGATGGAAATTATAAAACAAAATTAGCCGTTGGTGTTGGCGGTAGCGGTTCAAATGTTAGGTTAACTATTGATAAATGTGTTTTCAACGGTTGGACACGCGGAGCTGTGCGGGTTCGTATTCCAAATATTAAATTATTTGTAACAAATAATTATTTTAGAAATCTGGTAAATCCGGTACATCCGTTTAACGGACAAAGTTTAACAACATACAGCGGAGAAGATACTTTAATTTATACGAATAACACATGTTTTAATACTAATTCTTATGTAGTATTAACTAACCCTCACATGAAAACCAATTACTTAAAGTTCGATCATAATACAATTTTTACATCAATTGTTAATCCGTTTTACGTTCCCGTAGTAACAAATGCAGAATTTACAAATAATGTTTTTTACGGTATTTTGGCTCTAGGTCAAAGACAACGGGAAGTTTCCGCCGGTTGGTTCGGTTGGGATAATCAACCTGCCGGTATTATGAATTATACTGCATTGTCTTCCGATTTGGAAAATGATTTTGGTATCAGCGAAACCGATAGAAAAATTGTTCAAAAAAATAATGTTTGGTTTAATCCGCAAAAATATGAAGATTATTGGGCTGCTTTTAAAGATACAGCTGCAATAATAGATGCTAACGGAGACACTACCGGTTATGAAGAAAGACCTTTAACCGGAACTGCTTGGATGAATGATACAATTCAAAGTAGGTTTGATGATGATGCAAATTATCCAAATTTAGTTGATGAAGGTAACTTAAATGAAGATCCGCAATTTGATCAAACAATGGCGCAAACTCTTGTTGACAGTGTGGTTTCTTGGGTATCATGGTGGCGTGGCAGCGGCTTAGGTTTTGGCGCTCCTGAAGGTCCTATTCGTCAATATGATTTCTCAAGTGATATTTTTAATTTGCCATGGCCGCTTCCTGAAACTCCGCTAACTTATAATAATGCAGCTTTAGCAACAGCAAGTACAGAAGGGTTACATGTGGGCGATTTAAATTGGTATCCAAGTGATAAAGCTGCTTGGTTAATAACTAATGTTGAAAGTAAAATAGATAATGAAATTCCAAATAAATATTCATTATCTCAAAATTATCCAAATCCTTTTAATCCTACAACAGTTATAAACTTTAGCATTCCAAAAACATCTAAAATGGAACTTGCAGTTTATAATGTATTGGGACAAAAGGTTGCTACATTAATAAATAAAGAACTTTCTGCCGGTTCTTATCATTTTAACTTTGATGCAAGTAAATTAACTTCCGGAATTTATTTCTATAAATTACAAACGGAAAACTATTCGGAAACAAAGAAAATGATGCTAATCAAATAACATAATTGCCGATAGCAAACTTTCGATGTTTT
>JALSNL010000417.1 GCA_026987055.1 Melioribacteraceae bacterium
TGAATTTACTAAATTTTGGTTTAACCCTCCAATATCGCAAGGAAACACGGGAACTTGTTGGGCTTTTTCAACAACTTCTTTTTTTGAATCGGAAATTTACCGTTTAACAAAAAAGAAAGTTAAACTTTCCGAAATATATACTGCGTATTGGGAATATGTTGAAAAAGCTAAATACTTTGTTGAAACACGGGGCAAGTCTTTGTTTGCCGAAGGTTCCGAAGCAAATGCCGTTACAAGAATTTGGAAAAAATACGGAATTGTTCCGGAAAAAGATTATACCGGACTAAAAGAAGGACAAGTTTATCACAACCACGCAAAAATGTTTAACGAAATGCATAAATATTTACAATCGGTTAAGGAAGAAAATGCTTGGAATAAAGGATTGGTTATTTCTACAATTAAAAGTATAATGAATCATTATATCGGTAAACCACCGGTAAAAGTTAACGTAAATGGCAAGGTATATTCACCAAAAGAATATTTGAAAAATTATCTTAAATTAAACCTTAATGATTATGTTGATGTAGTTTCCTATATGCAAAAACCTTACTTCAAACAAGTGGAATACGAAGTGCCGGATAATTGGTGGCACAGCAAGGATTATTACAATATACCTCTTGATGATTTTATGAACATACTTAAAAAAGCAATTCGCAATGGTTACACAATAGGTTTGGGCGGCGATGTTTCAGAGCCGGGTAAAAGTGCCGACTTAGATGTTTTTATGATTCCCGATTTTGATATTCCTTCCGAATACATTGATGAAAATGCACGACAATTCCGTTTTAGTAATAAAACCACAACTGATGATCACGGAATTCACTTAGTAGGTTATTTGGATCGCCCGGATCAAAACTGGTATTTAATTAAAGATTCCGGCTCAGGTTCGCGTAACGGAAAGAACAAAGGTTTTTATTTCTTTACTGAAGATTATATTAAGCTTAAAATAATGGATTATATAATTCACAAAGATGCATTCAAAGATGAAATAAAAAAATTCCATAATTAATTTTTTTTTATGTAGGAGCAAAGTTAACTTTGTTCCTACAAATTTTATTAAGCAAATACTTAATAACTCACATTAAGTAATAATAATTTTATCAGATTGAGAGAAGCGTTCAAGAAATTCTTACAGAAAAACATTTCAAAATAGTGCTAATATATAATATTTAGATTTTAAGCTGCTGCTTGTATCTTGGTGGGAAAATAAATTGTAAATGCTGTACCTTTACCAAAGGTACTTTCAACTTTAATTTTGCCATATAATAAATCCACATATTTTTTTGTTATTGAAAGCCCTAATCCGCTTCCTTGAAAATCTTTTGTAAATCCTTCACTTAACTGTTTAAATTCTTCAAAAACCAAATGAAGTTGATCTTCTTTTATACCTATACCTGTATCTTTTACTCTAAACCAAAAATAAGTGTTATTTTTAATTAGCTCAATGCCTGTGTCAATAGTAATACTTCCTTTTTTAGTAAACTTTATTGCATTATTTATTAAATTATCTAAAATTACTTTTAGCATAGTATTATCAATATTAATTATAAATGAATCTGTATGTAAATTTAGAATAAAATCTACTTTTTTAACGGATGTAGCACCTTTGAAATTTTGGTAAACTTCTTTTAATTCTTTAATAATATCAATTGGTAAAAAATTAATTTCACTTTTATCAGATTCAATTCTGGATAGATCTAATACCAAACTAACCGTATTCAATAATCTTTTACCTGTTCTATTTATTCCGGCAGCCATATCAATTAATTCTTCATCTTCCAACATACTTTTTAATAAATCCGAATAACCCAAAATTCCGGTTAATGGAGTTCGTAATTCATGACTCATATTGGCAAGAAACACGGATTTTGCTTTGCTTGCTGCTTCAGCTTTATCTTTAGCAATAATTAATTTCTTTTCTGTTTCTTTTCTTATATTAACTTCTTCCTCTAATTCTTTTGTACGTTCCATTACTAATTGTTCTAAGTGTTGTTGATATATTTCCAATTCTATTTTTTTCGATCTTAAATCTTTTTCAACTTTTTTCCTTATCCTTATATTTTCTTGAAGACGTTTATTCCTTTTTTTCTTATTACTATACATATATAAAATTACCAATGATACCAATACAAAAAATCCGGCAAAAACTATTAACATATTTCTTATCGAAGCTTCATGTTTCCTATCAATATTTAAAATTTCAACTTCTTTTTCTTTCATAAATAGCTGCTGTTTTATTTCCAGATTAGCTATAATTTTTCTGTTTTTATTTGAGTGAATAGTATCTTTGATTGCTTGAGCGGCTTTAAATGTTTTAAGTGCTAAGCTATAATTCCCTTTTTCTTCATACGCCATTGACAGTAAAAATTGATAATTCTTTTGTTCTTCTTTTACCTCAATATTTTTAAATATATCTACTGCTTTTTTTAAATAATAGATTGATTTTTTTAGAACAATGTCTTTATCTGCTTTATCTAAAGCCGCATTACTATCTTTTACTTTTCTTAAATCTAATTCTCCAATATTGCCATATTGATGTGCAATTCCATATTGGTCATTGTTTTCTTGTGCTAATCTAAGAGCTTTTTCAAAGTAACTAAAAGCTTTTGAATAATCCTTCTTTTTTAGATAAACCAAACCAATATTTCCTAAGTAAATGGAATAATTATAATAATCTTCAATAGCTTCAAATATTTTTATTGCTTCTTGATAATCTGTTAGAGCTTTATCATATTTTCTTTGCTCCATATATGTTAAACCAATGTTTCCATATTGAGTGGCTATTATAGATTTGTTTTTAAGCTGCAATGCTTTTTCCAAAGCTAAATTGAAGTAGGTTAATGCTTTATCATATTCTTTCAGTTTACTAAGAACAATTCCAATATAACCGTAATTATTTATTATTCCTTCCCTGTCATTTATTTCATCATGCAGCTTTAATGCTGTATTAAAATTTTCCATAGCTTTTGGGAAGGCGGATAAATTGAAATACGTTATTCCGATATTACTATATATATTTGCAATTTTCTTTTTCTTATCTAATTTTTTGAATATTCTTAATGCTTTTTTATAATTTTCAAGAGATTCTTTTAACAAACCTCCATATCTTAATGCTTCGCCTTTTATACTTAGTGCTTCGCCTTCACCTTTTAACCATTTTATTTTTTGTGATAAACTTATAGCTGAATCTGAATATTGAATACTTTTTTTATAATTATTCGGAGCAATATCCCAAGCTAATTGAATAATTGAATTAATTTTTAATGTATCAAAATTATTGTCAATAGTTTTAGATAGAGATTTTTTTATGATGGGATTTTTAGATATTTTATATTCTGTACTAAATAAGTTAGTTGAATAAACACTAGTTATAAAACTAAAATAAAATAAAATTAACCAACTTATTTTTTTAAACTTCATTTGATTTGTATTTTATTTAAAAATATCACCGGAATAATTAATTTAAATATAGATTTCCATTATTATTATCGAATGGGATTGGGTAATTATTAGCTTTGTATTGTAGTAGCCGAATAAATAAAAATAATATTGCAGTCGCTCTTCTTAATTTGGAAGGATTTTTTTAATTAACACAATTTTCTGATTTTATAAATTTTAACTGTAAAAATTTGAATAGTAATTTATTTTTTAGCCAGCATATTTTTATGTTTTATATCAAATAATTTCACATTATCAAATATGAAATTTCTAGGATTAAGAGGTATTCCATTGTGTCTAACTTCATAATGTAAATGAGGTCCGGTAGAAAGACTACCTGTGTTGCCGGTAAGTGCAATCAACTCTCCTCGTTTAACCTTTTGACCTCTTTTTACTTTAGCTTTGGATAAATGAGCATACAAAGTTTTATATCCGAAACCATGGTCAATTATTACAACTTTTCCATAGCCGCCTTTTCTTCCTACAAAAGTAACTTTTCCATCTCCAGGGGCATAAACAGATTCTCCGGTATTTGCTCTAAAGTCCAAACCATTATGCATTCTTCTTATTTTTAAAATAGGATGGAATCTATAACCGAAACGGTCTCCATACGGAGCTTCTACAGGTTTTATAGCAGGAATAACTTTAAACAATTTTTTGTTTTCTTCAAATTTTGTTTTAATTTTTTTATAGTTATTAGCTTCAAAATTAATATTTGCTTCTATCTTTTCAATGCTGGAATAAAGTTCATTCAGCTTTAAGTCTTCTATACCGGCATCTAATGGAATTGCAGTTTTAAAAACCGAACCACCTACACCAATATCTCTATCTTCATCTTTTAATGGTTCTAAATTAACTGCTAATCGTAATGTATTGGATTTGGAAATAACTTTATTAAGTTTACTATTTAGTAATGCGTACTTTGTTTTTAGTTCTTCAAACTCTTTACTTAATACAGCATTAACTTTTATTTGTTTTTTATTGTATGCAATTTCATCCGGATTGGAAAAAACAAATTTCCCAACTAAAAAAACTGAAGTTGTGAAAAATAGCGCCACAACGCTAATACCAATTATTAGTTTAGTAAAGAAATTTTCTATTGGTACAAGCTTAAATTTTTCAGGTGAATAGTAATAAAATTTTTTAATTTTCATAAATAGTACTAGTTAATACAAAATCTTTAATATAAAAAAGAAGAACAATTAGCTAATTTCAAAATTATTTATATGAATTTTTCTTTTTTTTAATTCTTCTTTAAGATTTTTAAAAACATCCCAGTTTTCAATCCATTTTTGCGGAGTTGAACATCGCAATAAATATTTTTGCTTTCTTATATTTTCAAATAACGATAAATCTCTTATAATAGCTTTTTTCTCTAATCTAAAAAGCTCGGCTAATTTCCTATGGTAGAAATGATTAGCAGTCTTCTTAAGAAAAACATAACTACAAATTAATTCAGCATTATCTAAATCTGATAATGTTTTGGGCTCAGATTTTATTTTTACTTGATACATATTTATATCCTATTACTATTACTTTAATAATAGTATATAAACATCATCACATATTCTGTGCCATGCGTCACCAAACCATAAAAAAGCCTATTATTTTGTTCTAATTAAACTATTTTATGGTAAAAATTGACAAATTTCATATAAAAAACACTGCAACAAAAATTGACTTCCTTTTTATAGCCTTTATAACTTCTTATAATCACGTAACTTATGTACAAAACATAATCTACTACTGCAAAAATAATTGCATGCTTTTTACAATTGAATCATCGAAATCATTTTTTAATTCTTTAAAGTGACGAATATCATTTCCTCAGAATATTCATCCAATAGATTTACTTTTGAATTTTAGTTGTATCACAAAAAACCAAAGTGTTTTAATAAACATAAACAAAATGATACACCGAGAACAAAATGCAAAAATTAAAAAAACAAAATAACTATACTCCTATTAGGGAAAATAAAGTTTTTTCGAGCATACCGGAAGCTGAAGAAACCCCAAATGCACATAATGGAAAAACTATTTTACCGTCAATTAATGTTGGATTGTATGGTTTTGCAATTGTAATGACTTTAATTATATTAACAAAATTGTTGGCTTTTTCTATTGGGACAAAGGAAATATTTGAACTTAACATAAACGATGTTCTATTTTCGTTTTGGGGTTTTTTAATTCTTTCTTTTGCAAGATTTGTTACTTATTATAAAAAATAACACACATCCATTTTACATTTCTCCAGATTATAATAAAATTTTATACTAATTCTTTTAGTTCTTAAAAGACTAAAATAAACTATATTTACATACCAATTTTTAACAAATATATTTTTATTTATGAATGAACCCAAAGTTACTTTAGAGCTGGCAATTGAACATGGCTTAACAGAAGAAGAATTTGAACAAATTTGTAATAAGTTAGGTAGAACACCTAATTATACGGAGCTTGGAATATTTAGTGTAATGTGGAGTGAACATTGCAGTTACAAAAATTCCATAGCATTATTAAAGACTTTACCACGCGACGGAAAGAAATTGTTGGTTGGTGCCGGTGAAGAAAACGCCGGATTGGTTGATATTGGCGATGGTCAAGCTATTGCTTTTAAAATAGAAAGCCACAACCATCCTTCGGCAGTTGAACCATTTCAAGGAGCGGCAACAGGTGTTGGCGGAATATTAAGAGATATTTTTACAATGGGTGCCAGACCAATTGCAGCATTAAATTCCCTTAGATTTGGAAAGCTTACCAATCCCCGTACAAAATTTCTTTTTGAAGGTGTTGTTAAAGGAATTGCACATTACGGTAACTGTTTCGGAGTTCCAACAGTTGGAGGAGAAGTTTATTTTGATGAAGTATATACCGGAAATCCATTAGTAAACGCTATGGCAGTTGGTATTGTTGATGCTGATAAAACTGCTTCTGCAATTGCGAAAGGAGAAAATAATCCCGTAATGATTATTGGTGCTGCTACCGGTCGCGATGGAATTCACGGAGCAACTTTTGCTTCCGAAGAAATTAGCGAAAAATCGGAATCAAAACGCCCTTCGGTTCAAGTTGGCGATCCTTTTACTGAAAAATTACTATTGGAAGCTACTCTTGAAATTATAAAAGAAGATTTAATAATCGGTATTCAAGATATGGGTGCTGCCGGAATTTCATGCTCAACAACTGAAATGAGTGAAAAAGGAAATTCAGGAATGGTAATTGACTTAAACAAAGTTCCTCTTAGAGAAAAAACAATGACTGCGTATGAAATTATGTTATCGGAAAGTCAAGAAAGGATGCTGGTTGTTGCCAAACAAGGATATGAAGACAGAGTTAAAGAAATTTTTGAAAAGTGGGATCTTAATTGCGAAACAATTGGATATGTAACCGATAAGGAAACCCTAAAAGCCTCCTACCATAATGAGCTTAAAGCAGACGTACCTCCGTTTGATTTGGTTTTAGGCGGCGGTGTTCCTGTTTATTATCGCGAAACAAAAAAACCGGAATATTTAGATAAAACACAAAATATTGATTTTAACAATTTGCCACAACCTGATGATTTAAAAGTAACATTTCAAAAAGTATTCTCTTCGCCGAATATAGCTTCTAAAAAATGGGTTTATGAACAATACGATTCAATGGTTAGAACCAATACCGTTGTTGGACCCGGGGGTGATTCTGCAGTTGTAAGAATTAAAGATACTAAAAAAGCTATTGCAATGAATACGGATTGTAACGGCAGATATGTTTATCTAAATCCCAAAGAAGGTACTAAAATTGCTGTTGCGGAATCGGCAAGAAATATTGTTTGTTCCG
>JALSNL010000418.1 GCA_026987055.1 Melioribacteraceae bacterium
ATTATTAACATTAAGGAAAATGGAAAAGATTTTAAAATAGGTGTTATAGATATTCCAACTTTTTATGTTGATTTTGAAGCCAGAAGAAAAGGAGACCCGAATTACAAAAGCACAACACGTGATGTAAAAAAATTAATTAAAGAACTTAAAGATGAAAAAATTGACGGAATTATTATTGACCTTAGAAATGATGGCGGCGGTTCTTTAGACGAAGCAATATCCCTAACAGGTTTATTTATTAAAGATGGACCGGTTGTTCAAGTAAAAAAATCAACAGGAGAAATTGATATTGACAAAGACCCCGGCCCAAGCATTGTTTATGACGGACCTTTAGCAGTTATGGTTAACAGATATAGTGCTTCGGCTTCGGAAATATTTTCCGCTGCAATCCAAGACTATGGAAGAGGACTTATTATAGGAGAACAAACTTACGGAAAAGGAACCGTGCAAAATCTTATACCATTAGAAAGATTTGTTCCCTCTGCCGGAGAAAAAGCAGGACAACTAAAATTAACTATTGCCAAATTCTATAGAATAAATGGCGGAACGACACAAAAACTTGGGGTTGTGCCAGATATTTCTTTTCCGTCAGCAATTAACCCAAGTGAATACGGAGAAAGCGCCGAACCAAGTGCATTAAAATGGGATAAAATTAAGCCGGCAAAGTATAATAAATTTGGAGACTTTGCAAAAATTTTACCCAAAATAAAAAAATTACATGAAGAAAGAATTAAAAAGGAACCTGAGTTTATTTATTTACAAGAAGACATTGCCGAATACAAAAAAAATAAAGAAAAAAAGAAAATATCTTTGAATATAGAAAAAAGAAAAGCAGAAAGAGAAAAAAACGAAGCTAAAAAGAAAGCTCGCGAAAAAGAAAGAGAAAAGTTTATTACAAAAGAAAAAATTGATGGTAAAGAAGTAATTAAAAAAGATTTAAAAATCAAAGACCCGTTTTTAGAAGAAGCCGGACATATTTTATCTGATTTAATTATGTTATTAAATACAAATTAAAAAAAATTGCAAAAATGCAAATTTATGTAATTGTTTCATTTAAATAATATTTTTGCTACATTTGCACTCGAAAAATTGGAGAAAATAAGATGGCTAAAAAACAAACATTTGCTGATAAAGCAAAAGGAAAAGGTGCCAGAGCCTTAATAAATGTTAAAGTTGTTAAAACTGTTAAGACAGATAAAGGAAGCTATAAATTTAATGAAAACTTTGTAAAAGTTGATGATATTAGCAAAGTAGCAAATATTAAATAATTAACATTATTCGATTTTGTTAAAGAAACCAAGTATTGTAATAATATTTGGTTTTTTTTTACTCTAATCCGTTTTATATCCGTAGCAGCAATAAGATTTCGAACACCAAATCATGTTATGTTTGCATCTTAAAAAATTCATTTTATCATCTAAGCATTAATTATTTTTTTTACTATATTACGACCTATATTTTAAGGTAAAAAATGGACTATCTAGAAAAACTACAAGAAATAAAAGAAAAATTTGATGATATTGAAAGCCAACTATCCGATCCGGAAATAGTTTCGCAACAAAATAAAGTTATTGAGTTAAGTAAACAAAGAAGCGAACTTCTTGAATTAGTTAATGCTTATAACGAGTACAAAAAAGTTATTACTAATATCAAAAACAATGAAGAAATTATAAATTCATTAGAGGATCCTGAATTTAAAGAATTAGCTGAAATGGAAATGGATGAATTAAATGCTACCAAAGAAGAACTGGAAGAAAAAATTAAAATCCTTTTAATTCCCAAAGACCCTGATGATAATAAAAATGTAATTGTAGAAATACGTGCCGGAACCGGTGGAGACGAAGCGGGAATTTTTGCAAATGATCTTTTTAGAATGTACACAAGATTTGCCGAATTAAAAGGGTGGAAAGTTGAAATATTAGACATTAATTATTCAGGGATGGGCGGAGTTAAAGAAGCTGTTTTCAGTTTATCAGGTACAGATATTTATGGTGATATGAAATTTGAAAGTGGTGTTCACAGGGTTCAACGTGTTCCTGCAACAGAAGCAAGCGGCAGAGTTCACACATCAGCTGCATCTGTTGTTGTAATGCCCGAAGCCGAAGATGTTGAAATTGATCTTGATATGAGCGAAGTTAGAGTTGATACTTATAGAGCCAGTGGTGCCGGTGGTCAACATGTAAATAAAACAGATTCTGCAATTAGAATGACACACATTCCTTCCGGAATTGTAGTTCAGTGCCAAGACGAAAGATCACAATTAAAAAACAGACAAAAAGCATTAAAATTGTTGAAAACCAAACTTCTGGATGTTAAGCAACAAGAACAGACAAGTGAAATTTCGGAGCAAAGGAAATCCGTTGTTAAAAGTGGTGATAGAAGTGATAAAATCAGAACATATAACTATCCGCAAAACAGAGTTACCGACCACAGAATTGGCTTAACTTTATATAGCCTTTCTCAAATTATGGACGGAGAATTATTTGAGCTAATTGAAAAAATGAAAATTGCTGATAGAACTGAAAAATTAAAAGCTCAATAAAAAAGTAATTATTTTATTCTTCGGTTGAGAAAAACTCCATAAATTTTACTCCCGCGGCTAAAACAAAACCGGTCATCGAAAATACAACATCTGAAAAACTAAGGCTAAATTCCGGTTGAATGCCCAATATAAAACCAAACAATTTTGTTAATAATAATAGACTAAAGAAAGCGGCAAATCCATAAAATCCTCTTTTTAATGGATTTAACAAAAATGTTTTTAAGTTATTATTAAAATTATTTTCTGTTGATTCAATATTAATGTTTTGCATTTTACTCTCCTTTAATTTTCATATGCAATTAGTAGAATTAAATTCTTTAATCTGTGATATATCTCAATAATTCGGAAATAAGTCTCAAAAAAGGAACTCATTTTGAGAAAACCATATTACGTGTTCATAAATTTCACTTTAAATATATAATAAGTTAGATTATACTAAGCCTAATTTGGTTTTTTGTAATTATCTTATCCAAAATCTCGTTCGGAAAATTAAATCATTGTCGTTATATATTTAATAATTTAGTTACCTTTATATATTCATTTTGTCTTCATATTTGGGAATTGTTATATGCGTATTTTCACACTTATTTTTCTTCTAACCACACTTATCACACTAAAAGCACAAATTACATTTGATGCAAATTTTGAAAGCGGAAACCTACAATCAATTGAGCAAATTGATTCCGTTAGTTTTAACGTTACCACAAGAAAAGACATAGGAGGAAGGTGGTTTTATTTTAAAATGTCCGGTGTTAAAGATAAAGAGGTAAGAATACGCATTACAAACAGTGATGTAAAAAGAGCAATGTATTCTTATGATAATAAAACCTTTAATAGATTTTCCGAAGAAGAAAGCAGCTTTAATGTTTTTATAAAAAGATACACAAATGATTCGGTTTACGTTGCTTATTACACTCCATACACATTTAGCTATTTACAACAAAGATTAAACGAGTGGAAACAAAATGATTTTGTCTCTCTAGATACAATTGGTTTCACAAATCATTTATTACCAATTCAGGAAATGATTATCACAGACAAAAATATCCCAAATACCGAAAAAAAAACTGTTTGGATACACGCAAGAACGCATCCCGGAGAAACACCAAGTTCATGGCATTTTGACGGTATTGTTCAAGAACTTTTAAGCGGAAAAGAAACTGTAAATTATTACTTGACCAAAATTGAATTCCACCTTATTCCTTTTGTAAATCCCGATGGTGTTTTTTACGGACGCTCCAGAACAAACTTTGACGGAATTGATTTGGAATCGAACTGGAATAAAGACGAAACTAATACAGCCAAAGAGGTTAAAGTAATAAGAGCGCGTATGAAAGAATTAAACGATGCTAAACCTTTTTCTTTGTTTTTAAATTTACATTCGCAAGTATCCTCTTTTTGTACATTTTGGATTCATACTGCAGGTTCAACATCTGATAAATTTTATCATTACGAAAATTTATTTGCTTATTTAAATATATCCGATAATGAGTATTTTGAAAAGCCCGATCTAAGTTTTTCAACATTAAAATCCAAATTTCCGGAAGGTTGGCTTTGGAATAATTACGGTGATCAAATTATGGCTCTTACTTATGAAACTCCTTATGATGATTATCTTAAAAGCAGTAATGATCTAACCGTAACAAATGAAAACTTATTCGAAATAGGCTCAAGAACTGTTTATGCTATTGCCGAATATTTACAACTTTCGCAACCAAAATACTATTTACTTGATAATAATATTGCACAAAAAAATGGAAATTATTTTATTGATTCTTCGGGAATAGAATTTTATGGCAATAGCTTTATTGAACTTGACCCGAATGATACATCGGCAAATATTATATACACAGCTACAGCTTTACCTGCTGGAAAATATGATATTTCTTCTTGGTGGCAAGAGAATAGCGATAATTCTTATGAAACAAAATTTAAGATTTCTGCCGGTGGTAATACTTATGAAGAAACAAAAACTCAAAAAATTAATGGCGGACAGTGGAACCACTTAACTACGGTTGATTTGGAAAACGGTGGTAACATTAGCATTAAATTACAAAGCAACACTACAGGTAAAGTTATTGCAGACGCTTTTAGAATAAAATATGTCGGTGCAACAACAGGGATTGATGTTAAGCCGATTCGTAATAATTTCGTTCTATACCAAAATTATCCAAATCCGTTTAATCCGAGTACCACTATAAAATATACAATACCAACCCCCTTGCCAAAGGCATCCCTTCGGGATAATCTTCCCTTTGCGAAAGGGGGGAACGTAACACTAAAGGTTTACGATATTCTTGGTAAAGAAGTTGCAACACTTATAAATGGGGAACAACAACCCGGAACTTATGAAGTTATATTTAACGCTTCCGGTTTGGCTAGCGGAACATATATATACAGATTACAAGTTGGTAATTATATCGAGACAAAAAAAATGTTGTATATCAAATAGCTGTACTTATTTTATTTACGATAGATAAATAATTAAAATCGTGTAGTTAGGTTTAAGTATATATTAGAATAGCTTTCTTTATCTTTAAATGTACCTTCAAAGCTTATCAAAAAACTAAACATTCGCGAAAACCGAATAGACAAATCTGCAGAAACAATATCTTGAAGAAGATTTTTTCCGGAAACGTTAAACTTATAATTAACATTTCTGTAATTTAATGAGGTATTTAAAATACCATTAAAAAAATATTTACTTAAACGAAAACCTAAAACATCTCCATTTAAATAATTTGTACTTAAATTTATATAACTTATGCTTGTGGATACTTTTAGATAAGGAATTCTTGAATGTGTGAGTGATGCCCCAAAATTTCTTGTAGGTTTAATATCTTTATCTCTAAATCTATAACCCGAATATACACTTGCAAAAACATAGTTTATTGGTCTAAAATTTATTCTTAACCTAAAACCCTGACGTAATGCTTCATCTAAAAGACGGTATGCATAATTTTTAAATGTTTCATAATAAATTACATTTTTTCTTGCATCATACGATGCACTTAATGAAAGCCATCTGTATGGGGAATATCTAGTTGAAAAATAAAGACTGGTTAATCTCAATGAATTTATATTTTTCCCGCTTATTTTTTCAAACAAATCAAGTTCGGATGAAAAAAAGAAACTTACTTTTTTAATAATGTTATTACTGTGTTGAAAATAAAGAAATCTTCTATCGGTAGTATTATTATTCATTTGTTGAAATACCGATAATGTATTTTGCATAACTCCACGCCCAACAGAATCATCACGACTGGCATAAATACCGGTTTGGAAAAGCTTTATATTAAATCCGTAATCACTAAAATTTGGTCTGGAGCCAACAACCACACCAAGATTAAAATTATTTATTTTCGTTTCAAATTGTATTCCGTCAATTGCACCTATATTGGAAATTTTATAATTTATTTTTCTTCCTATTGTTAATTTTGTTCTAGCATTAAATTCATATTTTCCGGCTAATTCATATACCTTAAACGAACGACTAAAGTTATCACTTAATAAATGCCATTGATCTGCTCTATATCTAAAAATAAAATAATTTGAAAACGAAAATTTTGAACCATTTATTTTGTTTGCTTCTAATGAAAAAGAATATCTCCAATTTTGAAAATCCGTATAGTTTTTTATGTTTGATAAGTTAGAATAACCGGAAAGACTAAAACGTCCGGTAATATTTTTTTTTCTTTTTACAAATCTGTTTTTTATTGTTTGGCTTTTTTTATTTTTTTTTGTCAGTTTTATTTTTTTTTCCTTGGCCTTTTTCTTCCGATCCTTTACCAATTTTGATTTTATAAATGCTGTAACTTTAGTTCCTTTTTTTATTTTAAATCCAATTATTTTACATGCAGTTGATTTGGAAGATTTGGATTTAACTATAAGTTTAGGAACAAGACTTTTTTTAATACCAATATATAATGTATCGTTTATACTTATTCCATCAGTTGAAGTAAATTTAACATAGGTAAATTGTGAAGAAATATAACTCACGTTACCAAATATCTTTTTCCCTGATTTCTGTGAAAACAGATTAATCGTTATAAAAAATATTAATATAAATAAATGAATTTTTTTCATGAAATAAGGAATTTCCTATAATTTCTTGATTTTGTTATTCTGATCCATTAGGATGACAACTTAAACATGCAGAACTCACATAAGAATATCCACTTAC
Organism: Melioribacteraceae bacterium; assembly: GCA_026987055.1. Taxonomy (GTDB): domain Bacteria; phylum Bacteroidota; class Ignavibacteria; order Ignavibacteriales; family Melioribacteraceae; genus JALSNL01. The sequence continues at coordinate 6,726 of JALSNL010000418.1, forward strand.
CTCTTTATGTTCATCATCCATTTTTGATTGCCTGTGCTCATGACAGTTTAAACAAGAAAACTGAGAATAATCATTTGAGTTAGTGTGGCAATCACTGCAATTATTCCACTCACCTCGATGTTTACCGGAGTAGATTGGAAAATATTGCCCATCATGATCAAATGTTGCAGGAGTCCAACCCTTTGTTGTATGACAATCTTCACATTGTGTACCAAATCCCGAGGCTTGATGATTTGGATTTGTTGTATTATTATAGTTCGTTATGTGGCACGCATCGCAATTAGTTGGAGTTCCGGAATATCCGTTTGTATGACAACTTGCACAATCCACTGTTGTGTGTGAACCTGTTAATGGAAATTGTGTATTTGAATGGTCAAATGTTGCTTGTTTCCAATCTGTTGTGTTATGGCATTGTTGACATTCCTTAGGATAATTTTGAGCCGTATGTTCCGGTGCAGATGCATAATTAGACGAATGACAACTGTAACAATCCGAACTTGCATTTGAGGTATTTCCAGAATGACA
>JALSNL010000419.1 GCA_026987055.1 Melioribacteraceae bacterium
ACCAAGGATTAACCAAACCGTTTCTTTCGGCAATTTCACCTCTGTGTTTGCTTAAATATTCATCTTGTTCAATAAAAGCATTTAAAGCATCCCATTGTGAAGGATCAGCTAAATTAATGTCATTTTTATCTTTCGGAATGTAAATTAAATCGTTACCGCCGGAACCATCTCCATTAACATCGCCTGCATAAACAAATGAATATCTGTTACCGCCGGAAGTAGTGAACATATTACCTTCGGCAGTTTCTACAAATACACCAACTGTTGTAGCCATTGATTCGTTCCAATCATGTCGGTATGTCATTCCACCGATTATTCTGTGTCTTTGACCAAATTGAGAATAGCTTAATTCAGGTTTATTCGGATCACCTTTTACAGGATTACCTTGAAATAAAGCTGCAGCAATTTCAGTTGTAGTCATAATGTTTTTTGCATCGAGAAAACTGTATGCAATATTTGCAGATAGACCGTTAGCAAAATCTTTTCTTAATTGTGCGGTTATATTAAAGTTGTAACCTTGATCGCTATTATCAATAACATAAGCTCCAGCATCAAGACCTTGATTTGTATCGGCAACACCACCGCCAAAATAAGGACGACCATCGTTCAAAAATCTTTTTGGTAATCCAAGATTTGCATTTCTAACATAAATAGAATTGATATCTTTTGAATAAATTGCTTCTACTGTAGCAACAATATCACTTGGTAATTTAAAATCAACTCCTAAATTATTAGTCCAAACTTGAGGCCATTTAAAATCACTAGCCATTGCATTTAGATAGTAGGATTGTTGCAATTCGGAATTATGATCGGTTGCAACATGTTTTGCATTTGGTGCAGGAGGTAAATTAGGATTAGCACCCGGGTTGGATATATTATTTCCAATCCAAACGAAAGGAATACGTCCTGTAAAAATACCTGTACCACCGCGTAGTTGAAGAGATCTATCTCCGTTTACATCCCAGTTAAAACCAACTCTTGGCGAAAACAGTGGAGTAGCATCCGGTAATTTACTTTGGTCAACTGTTTCCGGTTTGTCATTTTCATCCAATAAATGTAAACTTCTGGAGAAAGGATTATCAACCGGTTCTGTAAAGTAAGTTGGCACATCAACTCTAATTCCATAAGTTAAAGAAAATTTATCGGACATTAAAAATTCATCTTGTATGTAAAAAGATAATTGTCCTACATCAATAAACTCACCTTTATACGGAACATTATCAGGTGTTACATTAGACATAAAATCTTGAGGGTGAGCCGGATCAGTAGCTGCAAAGAAATCAGCAATAGAATTGAAAGCTGTTCCACCGGGCCAAGTATTGAATCCTAACAAACCATATCTGAATAAGTTGAATGAATTAAAGAAATGGAAATACTCAAATGATGTTCCAACCGTCAACACATGGTTGCCTAAATAGTAACTAAAGTTATCGGTAACTTGTAAAACATCTTGGTCTAGTATATTATGAATTGAAAAAGGTTCATGCCCTAATGTTGTATATGTAATACCATCTTGACCAATTTCAATTGTTGGGAAAGGTCTGCTAAACGGATCTCTGAAATCTCTAAATCTGTTATAACTTGCAAAGAATTTATTAGAGAAAGTTTTGTAGTTACTTTTTAATTCCAAAGCAAAAGAACTTAATTGATTATTAATTTGATAGCCGGCCATTTTAAATGGCAAACTATTTTGGTTTGGACCACGACCTGTATTATTGTAGCTAATAGCAAATGGATGCGGCGGTTTTTCTCTTCTGGCATTTAGATAATTATATCTTAAAGTTAAATTGTTTTGATCGTTTATATTCCAATCTAATTTCATCAATATTTTTTCATTATCAGTATGGTGCATAAAACCTTGATACGGTCCCGGATCATAATTGTAAACATCAATCATTCTTTGGCGAATTTTATCCATAACAGATGCTTGTACTCTACTTGTTCCTGCATCATTATTAGACGGATCACCATCAGTATCAGCTTTGAAATTAGTCCCTGGATCTTCTCTTCTTTCTAATTCTCCATTTACAAAAAAGAACAATTTGTTTTTAATTATCGGACCACTAAGTGTAAAACCGTATTGCTTAAAATTTAATTCAGGGTTAAGTATTTCAGTATCGCCAATTTTATTTCCCTGCATTTTATCATTTCTAAAGAAAGTATAAACAGAACCTTTTAAGTTATTGGTACCACTTTTGGTTACGGTATTAATACCGGCACCTGTAAATCCGCCTTCTCTAACATCAAAAGGAGCTATAGATACTTGAACTTGCTCAATAGCATCGTAAGGTAATGGTTCGGCATTGGATTGACCACCTGGAGAAGGATTATCCAATCCAAAAGGATTATTAAAATAAGAGCCATCTACCGAATAATTATTATACAACCAGTTTTTACCTCCAAAGCTAAAGTTACCATCACTTCTGGGGTCTAATCTTGTTAAATCGCGTGTACTTCTTTTAATAGTTGGTAATGCTTTAACTTGATCAGGATTGATATAAGTTGAAGCACCGGTTCTATCACTATTCATTAAATCGTTTTTCTTAGCTGTTACAACCAACTCGTCTAATTTAACAGATTCTTTTGATAATCTAAAATCAAGTTTTAATGTTTGACCGATGTTTAAGAAAATCCCTTCTTCCTTTTTTGAATTATAACCTATGTAAGAAACCGTAACGGTATAAGGACCACCGATACGAAGGTTAGGTAAACTAAAAACACCGTTCCCTCTGGTTGAAGCTCCGTACCTTGTACCGCTAGGTTCGTGAACTGCAATTACATTAGCTCCGGGTAATGGTTCGCCATTTGTATCAAAAACAAAACCATTGATTTTAGCAGTAGTTACACCCTGTGCATTTACAATGGTGCTGCTAAAAATAAAAACGAAACTAATTAGAAAAATAAGTAATCGTTGTTTTTTCATAGATACTCCTTTCTGCATTTATTGGTGAATAAAAACTATTGGTTAAAAAGTTTCTTAACTTAAAAAATATTGAAGTATTTACCAAATAGATTTTTTGTCTAAATTTTAATATATAGTCTTCGAAAATACTTTAATAATATTATTTTTAATTTTTAATGATACATATTATTTTGTAAATATTGAAAATAATTTTACTTGCATAAAAAATATAACTATAAGTTGTTTTCCTTAATTATTTATTGTTATGTAATTTTACAAACCTATAAATAGGTTATGCCTAATGATATACTAAAACCAATTTATGTTAGTTTGGTATTAAATTAAGTTACTCTAATAGTTGTTTACATAAACATTTTTCTATTTATTTATATTATGAAAAAATTAGAAGACGAAGTTTTGACAAATAATAACTTAGTTGCCTTAGCAAAGAGTATTTATGAAGAAGCAAAAGCAATGGGTTTTACATCAACTGATTATGTGAAACTTGTTAATTCAATACTAAGTTTCACAATGCTAAAAAACGAGGAACCTACAACTGATAAAAAAGATAAACTTGATAATTCGGTGGTTAAAGAGCTTCCGATTATTAGCGAAAACTTAATAATTAGAAAATATAGCAAGGAAACAGATAGAGAAGTATTAAAAAGCTGGTTAACGGATGAAAAAAGTAAATTATTTTTACTTTCCAGAACTTCAGCAAATAATTTGGATATTGATAAATTGGATAATGATGAAAGTCATTTATTTGGATTGGTTACTCTTAGAAATGGTACCCCAATTGGATTACTTGCACTACTTAATATAGATAAAAAAAATAAAAAAGCGGAAATGCGTAAACTTATCGGTAATTCGGAATACCGTGGGAGAGGTTTTGCAAAAGAAGCAACAAGATTGTGGATAGATTATTGCATAAATGTTTTTGAACTAAAAAAAATATATATAAATACGCTTGAAATTAATATTAAAAATATTTCTTTAAATAGACATCTTGGTTTTAAAATTGAAGGTGTATTAAAAAATGAATGCTATATTGATGGAAAACATTACGATGTTTTCAGAATGGCGTATTATAAAAATTGATATTAAAAAGAGATAGTAATTAAAAGATAATAAAGGAGAATTTTATGTGCGGAATTGTTGGATACATTGGGGAAGATAATTGTGTGCCTATCATTTTAACCGGTTTAAAACGCCTTGAATACAGAGGATATGATTCTGCCGGTATTGGAATGCTTGTAAATGATAAATGTTATATTCAAAAAAGCGTTGGTAAAGTGGCGGTTTTAGAAGAAATTTTAGAAGCTGGTGCAGTAAGTTCTTCAATAGGTATCGGCCATACAAGATGGGCAACCCATGGTGGTCCCAGTTCGGAAAATGCACATCCTCATTTTAATGAAGACAGATCTATTTCTTTAATTCATAATGGAATTATTGAAAACTATTCCGTACTTAAAAAAGAACTATTGGCCGAGGGGTATCAATTTGTAAGTGAAACCGATACGGAAGTAATAGTGCATTTAATTGATAAATTTGTTAAAAAAGGTAATTCATTATTTAGGGCTACTCGCAAAGCATTAGCTGAAGTTGAGGGAGCTTACGGTTTATGTGTAATTTCCAATAAAGAACCGGATAAAATTGTTGTTGCCCGTAAAGGTTCTCCTTTGGTTATAGGAATAGGGAACGGTGCTAATTTTGTAGCTTCAGATGTTACACCTTTAATAGAACATACTAGTAAAGTTATTTATTTAGACGACAATGAAGTTGCCGAAGTATATAAAGATAAAATAAGAACAAAAACAATAACCGATGAAGAAATAATTAAAGAAATCCAAGAAGTAAAAATGAACTTGGATGAAATTAGCAAAGGTGGTTATAAACACTTTATGCTTAAAGAAATTATGGAACAACCGGAATCAATTAGGAATTCCATGCGAGGAAGATTCCTTTATGAATTCGGAACAGCAAGATTAGGAGGATTAAGAACTGTTCAAGATAGAATTGCAAATTCCAAAAGAATAATTATTTCAGCTTGTGGAACTTCTTGGCATGCCGGATTGGTAGGAGAATATATGCTCGAACAATTTACCGGAATACCTGTTGAAGTTGAATATGCTTCCGAATTTAGATATAGAAATCCAATTGTTGATAAAAATGATACGATGATTTTTATATCACAAAGCGGTGAAACTGCGGATACTCTTGCAGCTATGCTGGAAGCTAAAAGAAGAGGAGCATTAGTACTTGGTTTGGTAAACGGAGTTGGTAGTTCAATTGCACGTGAAAGTGATGCAGGTGTTTATATTCATGCCGGTCCGGAAATTGGTGTAGCTTCTACAAAAGCATTCACTTCTCAATTGGTAGTTTTAGCGCTAATTACGTTATTAATTGGTCGTAAAAAACATATGAGCCAAATTGATGGTCAAAAAATTATTGATGAAATGCAAACAATACCTGATAAAGTGGAAGAAATATTAAAACTGAATGAACAAATAGAGAAAATAGCAGAAGAATTTGTTGATGCAAAAAACTTTCTTTACTTAGGGCGAGGATATAATTTCCCTGTAGCTCTGGAGGGCGCCCTAAAACTTAAAGAAATATCGTATATTCACGCAGAAGGGTATCCTGCAGCCGAAATGAAACATGGACCTATTGCACTTATTGATGAAAATATGCCTGCAATATTTTTGGCACCAAAAGATTCTGTTTACGATAAAATTATTAGTAATATAGAAGAAGTTAAAGCACGTAAAGGAAAAATAATCGCTATTGCTTCGGTTAGAGATAATACAATTGATTCATTAGTTGATTATACTATTAAAATACCGGATACAATTAGAATGTTAATGCCTATTCTAAATGTAATTCCATTACAATTATTAGCTTATCATATAGCAGTTAAAAAAGGTTTGGATGTTGACCAACCTAGGAATTTGGCAAAAAGTGTAACAGTTGAGTAAATTAATATCTTGCTAAATGTCTGTATAAAAATTATATTTTAATGTATAAAAAGTAAATATTATGACCGCCGCAAAGCGGTCATTCTTTTTTTATAATTTTTCCAGAATAAATTAATTGAGTAAAACATGAATAAAAAATTAGCAGTAATTGCTTTCGGAGGAAATGCTCTTTTAAGAGGAAATGAAGCAGGCACTATTGAACAACAAGAAGAACATACATTTGAAACATGCAAACAATTGGTTGGACTATTAGAAAATAATTATAATATTATTATTACTCATGGCAACGGTCCGCAAGTGGGTAATATTTTATTACGAAACGAAGCCGGATTTGAAAAATATAAAATACCACAAATGCCTATGGATATTTGCGTAGCCGATTCACAAGGTGGAATTGGTTATATGATTGAGAGACAAATGCGCAATGTATTAAATGAAGTTAAAATCAAAAAAGAAGTTATTACTCTAGTTACACAAGTTCGTGTTGATAAAAATGATCCGGCATTTGAAAATCCCACAAAACCTGTAGGAGCATTTTACTTAAAGGAAGAAGCTGATTTACTAGCCAAAGCAAATAATTGGACATTCAAAAAAGATCCTAGAAATAGAGGATGGCGAAAAGTTGTAGCATCTCCGGCACCTATTGAAGTTATGAATTACAGAGTTATTAAATCATTAGCAAATAGAGGAAGAATTGTAATTGCCGTTGGTGGTGGTGGAGTTCCGGTTTACCGTCATAGCAACGGTTATCTGGAAGCTATTGAAGCGGTAATTGATAAAGATCTAGCATCATCATTATTAGCAAAAGAAATTAAAGCGGACGCATTTTATATTATCACCGATGTTCCTAAAGTTTATATCAATTTCAATAAAAAAAATCAAAAAGCTTTAGGTAAAATAAAAGTTAGTACCGCTAAAAGATATCTTGAAAAAGGAGAATTTGCTGCCGGTAGTATGGCACCTAAAATTAAAGCTGCTATTGATTTTGTACAAAACGGAGGTAAGGAAAGCGTAATTACTAATGCCGATAGTTTAGCCAAAAATAATTGTGGAACTAGAATTATAGCATAGTTAAAGAGTTTTCATAATTATTTTCATTCTCCATTCATTTGGTTATTATTGTTAATTACTATTAATTTTCAATTTTCTCCTAGAAAAAAGTCTGTTAAACTATTGAGAGCAAAACATTTTTAGTCCGGTTGGTTATTTTAATTATATTAGTAACTAGTGTAGGGTTAACTATACTTTGTCGGTAAATTAGCCCTCACCCCAACCCTCTCCCAAAGGGAGAGGGAGCAGTCCCTCTCTTTTTAAGAGAGGGGTTGGGGTGAGTTTTTAGAT
>JALSNL010000420.1 GCA_026987055.1 Melioribacteraceae bacterium
TTTTGTTCCATCTCCCGATTTCTTAAAAAAAACCTTGAAATATTTTACAAACCCTAAAATCGGTATGGTGCAATCACGCTGGGAACATTTGAATGAAGACTATTCAATATTAACAAGAATTCAGGCCCTGGCATTGAACGGTCATTTTGTTATGGAACAACCGATAAGAAATAGAGCCGGCTTTTTTATTAATTTTAACGGTACCGGTGGAGTGTGGCGTAAAGAATGTATAGAAGATGCAGGCAATTGGCACGATGATACTATTACGGAAGATCTTGACTTAAGTTACCGCGCCCAACTGAAAGGATGGAAATTTGTCTATCTAAGAGATTATACAACACCGGCTGAACTTCCTTCCGAAATGAATGCATTAAAAGCTCAACAATATAGATGGACGAAAGGTGCAATTGAAACCGCCAAAAAATTATTACCAAAAGTTTGGAAGGCAAAAATACCATTACGTGTAAAATTGCAATCAACTTTTCATTTAACAAACAACATAGTTTTCCCTTTTATACTTATTGCCGGAATATTAAATGTACCGCTGATTTTTATAAAAAATAGTGGCCCCTATGGAATATTTTTTAACTTTATGTCAGTTTTTGTTTTAGCTTTTATTAGCTCGTTCCTATTTTATCTTTTTGCACAAAAAGATGTTTACAAAGATTGGCGACAAAAAATTGCTCTTTTCCCTATATTTATGGCTGGTAGTATGGGTTTTGCAGTAAATAATTCCAAAGCGGTTATAGAGGGTTTGCTAAACAGAAAAAGTGAATTTGTTAGAACGCCTAAATTCAAAATAGTTAATAAATCGGATTCCTTGATTTCCAAATCAAGTTATTTAAAAAATTATAAATTGGATACAACAATTATTGTAGAAATTATTTTAGCACTTTATTGTTTAATTGGTGTAATTGCTTCAATCTATTTTATGGAATTAGCTGCTTTACCTTTTCAATTGATGTTCTTTTTAGGTTTTGCAATGGTTGCGGCTCTTTCGTTAAAACATTCATTTAATCACAAATAATTTTTTGAGGTTTCAGCAAAATGGATAAGTTTTCTTTAGTTTATGAATTTAATAATAACTCTCCTCTTATTGTCTATCAAGCATCTAAAGAATTAGAAGATAAAAATATTACACAAGCAATGGAAATGCTTAACAAAGCAATAGAAAAATATCCATATTACCCTACTCCGTATTTTTTATTAGCAACAGCCCAAGCTTATAATCAAGAGTTTGAAGAGGCAAGAATAACACTTTCGAAAGCTCATAGCCTTTTAGATAATGAACAAACCTATCATTATTATTCTAATCTTATAGAAAAAATCAAAAGAGAATCCGAAGGCATTAGCAGTAATTTTGACGATACCGTAAATCAAGTTTTGAACGAAGCATTCTTAGAAGATGACGAAGTTGAAGAAATAGAATTATTAAACATCGATGAACAAAAAGTAGAAACAACCGCATCTAAAATAAACACACATTTACCTGATGGAACAATTGTAACCGAAACACTTGCAGAAATATATAGTTCACAAGGCAATTACAAAGAAGCGATAGAAATTTACCGGAAGTTAAAAAATATTTATCCCGATAAAGCAAATAAGTTTGAACAAAAAATTTTGGAATTAAGCGGAACAACAACTAATAAAAAATAAACTTGAATTGTTATAAACTATCCTTTTTATTTGTCCTATCTAAATTAATAAAATTTATTTAATGTTAAACAAATAGAACACGGAGCTTTTATGCCAGCCAATAGAACAGCTAAAGTAAATAAGCTAATCAAAAATTATTCTTCAAAGTTCAATTTAAAAAATTCGGAGACTGCTATTATTTTAGCGGCAGGGCACGGGAAAAGAATAAAATCACAAAAATCCAAAATGCTTCATAAAATTTGGGGAAAGCCTACGGTTGAACGCGTTTTTGATGCTTGCAAGCAAGGAATAAAAAATCTTAATACAATTATTGTAACCGGCATTAAAGCCGAAGATGTTATTCAAGTAATTGGGAAAAATAAAAATACCCTCTTTGCTTTCCAAGAAGTTCAACATGGAACCGGTCACGCTGTACAAATTGCTCTTGAAAAAATACCTAAAAACTATAATGGAATTATTTATGTTCTACCCGGAGATATGGGACTGATTAATGATAAAACAATTAAAATGTTTAAACAAGCTTTTAAAAAATCAAAAGCAGATATGATGGTTCTTACCGGAATGTACGAAGGAGACCCGAATTTAAATAGTTATGGTAGAATTGTTAGAGTAAAAAGCAAAGACGATAACGGAAATTCGTCCGGGAAAGATAAAGGCAAAGTAATTGAAATTATTGAACATAAAGATATATTAAGTATTGATGCACATAAACCTATTACAAGAAAATTTAACGGTAAAAATTATTCTTTTACTCGGGAGGAATTATTAAACAATAATGAATTTAACTCCGGTGTATTTGCATTTAAGTATAAATACTTGGTTGAACAAATTAAAAAAATTAAAAGCAATAATGTTCAAGGTGAAATTTATATTACCGATTTAATTGCCCTTTTTAATAAAAGTAATTTAACAGTTGCTGCCGTAAGTGCAAAACAACAACATGTTATTATGGGTTTCAATAATAAATCCGTTCTAAAAGAAATGGATGCAATTGCACGAAAGATCGCTTATGAAAATCTTAAAGATATTATAAGAATTGATGACCCTGATGATTTCTTTATTGCAGAAGATGTAATGAAACAAATAATTGCATTAGATAAAAAAGGAAAACCTCTTGATATAAAAATCGGGAAAGGTGTATATATTGGAAAAGGTGTTAAATTAAATTATAACTTAAAATTAAGAAAAAATGTGTACGTTGACGGAAATGTTATTTTTGGTGAAAATAATACAATTGGAACAAACGCTTACTTATCGTGTTTCCCAAATCAAAAACTGATACTAAAAGATAATGTTGAAATTTTATGGGGCGACATAATTAAAGGAAATATTATTATTGGCGAAAATTCTTTAATTGAATCAAGCGTAAATATGACCGGAAGTGACGAACATCCTTTAAGAATTGGGAAGAATGTTATTATTAAAGGAACAAGTTATGTTTTCGGTTCTATTATTGATGATGATTTATTTATTGAACATAGTATTTTAATTAAAAAGAAAGTGGATAAATTAATTCGTAAAGACGGAAAAGCCTTACAAATAAGATTCTTTTTGCCAATGCCCGAAGGTATTGATGCAATTGAAGATATTTAATTCTACCTCATTGTGCCGTTACACTAAAGCTAAATTGTTTTAGTGTAACGGTTTTAACATTCTTCCGGAACTAACTTTTGGTCATTTTTTTCTGTATTGCTTCAAGATAAAAAATATAATAATTTACAGATACAATACTATTTTCTCACATAACAGAGAGCTTAAAATGAAAAAAATTATAGCCTCGGTAATTTTTTTATTCATTGTATCTTCCAGTCCGGCTCAAAATAATTACTCGGTTGAATTTAACTACGGACTTATTTCTCCAATGACAAGAACAAACGGTTTGCAAGGAATAGGAAAACTAAATTATCAATTCGGGAAAAATATTAAACTATACATGGCTTTGGGTTACGGTGTTTGGGGTGCTGAAACTGTTCATTATAAAACAGCTTCGGATCATTACCGAAATCTTCTATTTTCCGATAGCCATAAATTAATTCCGCTGTATTTCGGAGCTAACTATTTATTAAAAGAGAGTAAATTTTTATCATTATATGTAAATAGTGAAATCGGAGTTTCATATTTATCATTTGACCAACACAATTACAACGTTTTTTTTAATGTGGAAACAAAAGAAAAAGAATACCGCATACCTGCAGCAAATCCAATTAGTGATGCATCGGATTATTTAATTGGAGTAGGAATTGGATTAACCGGCGGACATAAAGTTTCTAAGAATACCGAATTGCTTTTAGCAATTAAAATAAATACAAATTACAGCACTAAAACAAAAGGAATGTTTCAAACTAGCGATACTTACACTTCGCTCACAATGGGTTTTAATTACTTTCTATAAAAAAAGCGATACTAGAAATATCTAATATCGCTCTTAAAAATTTAGGACAAAAAAGAAAAACTATTTTGCTTCCAAACCATTTACAAATTTAGCTAATTGTGCTTTTTTTCTACTGGCAGTATTTTTATGTATTCTTCCTTTGCTAACGGTTTTATCAATAAAAGAAACCGCTGCTTTAAAATTTTTCTCTCCGGTTGCTTTATCTTCCGAAGCAAAAACATTTTTAACCAGTGTTTTAACTTTTGATATGGAAGCTTTATTTCTTAATCTTCTTTTTTCGTTTGATCTAATTCTTTTTTGAGCCGACTTATGATTTGCCATCGATTACCCTAATTATTTTTATCTTAGTTTGGAAATATACAATAAATATAATTTTTTCGCAATTTTAAAATTTATCTTCCTCATAAAATTTCAATATTTAGTAAATTACCGTTATCTTTGCAATTCATATTTTAGATACTTTATGTTAAAAATTAACGAAATATTCTATTCAATTCAAGGAGAAGGCTCTAAAGCCGGATTACCATGTGTTTTTATTCGCTTAAGTTATTGCAATTTAAGATGCACTTATTGCGATACTGAATATGCTTTTTACGAGGGCAAAGATTATTCAATAAATGACATTCTTGATGTTGTAAAATCCTATAATTGTAATCTTGTAGAAGTTACCGGCGGTGAACCCCTTGTTCAAAAAGAAAGTTTAACATTACTTACAAAACTTTGCGATGCCGGTTATAATGTTATGCTGGAAACCGGTGGAAGTTTGCCTATTGAAAATGTTGATAAACGTGTAAAAATTATAATGGATTTAAAATGTCCTTCCAGTAAAATGGAGAAGAAAAATCTTTATAAAAATTTAGATTTTCTAAAACCGGAAGATGAACTAAAATTTGTTATAGGAAACAAAGAAGATTATAACTGGACAAAAGAAATAATAAAAAAATATAAATTGAAAGATAAATATGAAATTTTATTTTCTACAGTTTATGATAAACTTGAAAATAGGAAATTAGCAGAATGGATTTTGCAAGATAATTTACAAGTTAGATTTCAACTTCAATTACATAAATATATTTGGGAACCGGACAGAAGAGGCGTATGAAAATAGCAAAAGAATTTAGATGGGAAATGGGTCATAGACTCCAATGCCATAAAGGTAAATGTATTAATTTACACGGTCATTCATATAAATTATTAGTAGAGTTTACCGGCAATGTAGAAAGCAACGGAATGGTACTTGATTATTTTGATGTAAAAAAAATTGTTGCACCAATTGTTGATGAACTGGACCATACCGTTATAATTAGCAAATACGATTTGGAATTAAAAAAAGCAATACAACAATTAAAAACAAATTATGTAATTGTTGATTATGAAACAACTGCTGAAAATTTATGTAATTATTTTTTAGATAAAATTAGTAATGCCGAACTGCCTAAAAATATTACAAGAATAAAAGTCAAAATTTTTGAAACGGAAAATACTTATGCCGAAGAAGAAATTGTTATAAGAGATTAATTTGTTTTTTTAACAGCAATTCAGAGGTAAAATTATAAAATGTTGGGTCAGTTTCCTGCTTATCAGACTTTTTGTTGAAAGGAATCGGCATTTAGTAAATTTACTTATACATAGATTATTGGAAATAATTTGTACAAATAACAAATTGGTATATATAAAATGGCGATTCAGGAGAATCGCTACTACAAGATAATCGAATATTGCAAATAGCTCTTATAGCTTTCCATTGATAAAAGTAATTCTATTTAGGTTTTTCTAACTTTAATCCTCAAAAAAGTTTTAGGAATAAGCTTTGGGATAGCGAGCTAAAAATGGTCTAACTAACATATCTTCGTGCAAAACATGATCTACAATCCAGTTCCTTAAAAAGATTACTAAGTCCGGCGCACAATTAGTTATTTCATCGGGATTTCTACAGTAATCTATTTTTTTTATTACATCGTTTAATTGCCTAAGAAGTTTTTCATGTTCCCGCCTATGATGCAAAGTATGAGGATACCCGATTTTTCTTTGTATTGCTTCCTCTGCTCTAAAATTTTTTACAGTGGTTGTTTGCAATTGTTCTAAAGCTTCAATTATTAAATCTTTTTCTTTAGGATTTTGTAACACAAGTTCAATTGTGTTTATATAACAAATAAGATGGCGATGGCCTTGATCTATTTTATCATTACCAACACTCATTATCTTTCGCCAAAGAAACGCCACAAGAAACTCCTTTCCAAGACCTATTTTTTTCATAGGTCAAAATTTCTATATTATCGTACATAGAAACGAAAAATTTAATTTTTAGCAATTTTACTAGGAAATTGCCAATAACAAAGGTGGTTTCTTAATACTTAGAGGTTGCTTTTGATGAGAATTTGGGGTGGGATATTTCAAATTTTTTACAGTTTCTTCTTATTCATCATTCCCGCCAAAATAAAACCGTAAGCTTGCAGAGTAGTTTAATGCTTGATATGATTTCTCATATTCCAGTACCGGATTCCATGAATAGATATAATTAATTTCATTTACTAATGCAAAAGGACTCTTGCCTAAATTTATTTCAATTGCACCGCCAATAAAAATTCCCAAATCACCATTACCTTCCGTCTCATAAGTAAAACCTCCGGTTGGAGCAAAACGTTCTTCATCAATAAGTGCAAAAGTTAATCCGGAAGAAAATATAAAGTCTATAATTTTAGAACGGTAAAATTTAATTTGAATACCTGCATTGATAAGTCCTTCTTTTAAAATTGCCGAACCTTCTCTTAATCCGGTCGGTTCATAAATGGGAATTCCTTCCTTTTGGAAATACGAAAGTTTTCCGAATAATGAAACTTTTTCGGTTAATGGTATTCCAAGACTGCCTCCGAAATAATACCCGAATCTTGTTTCGTAATATTTTGTAAAATTTTTTGATAAAACACCATATCTGCCGTAATGTAAAGAAACAAAACCACGTTTATGTTCCAATGTTTGTCCTGAAACATCAACAACAAAAAATAACAACAATATTAAAAATATCTTTTTCACTTTAGTCTTTTTACTTTTGT
>JALSNL010000421.1 GCA_026987055.1 Melioribacteraceae bacterium
TTTCTTAATTTGCCACTATAAAAAAAATCAAAATTTTTACTTTGTAGTATTCTTAAATAGATTCTTAATCCTGAAGGTTAGGGAATTTCAAAATAATATGATTATTTTGAAAATGATAAAGTATGAAGTAAGGTTTTTCACTTTTGTAAATTAAGTTATTTTCTATAAAACAGTAATTTGCAATATTGTTAAGTAAATATTTAAGAATTATTTTTTGTCAACTTTGTTTATATTTAATTTATTCTATATAGGTTTTACAAAAGTTAAACTTTATGCAACTACCAAATATATCGGATTCAATTCAATTTTTACCTGGCGTTGGACCAAAGCGTGCAGCTTCCTTTGCTAAGGTAGGAATAAAAAATGTAGAAGATTTACTTTATTTCTTCCCGTCCAAATACCTTGACCGTACCAGAATACTTACAGTTTCCAGAGTAACACAACTTGTTATTAACGGTTATGATGGTGAAGTTACAATAGTCGGAGAAGTAATAGAAAAAGAAGTTATTCAAAATAGAAAACGACAAATTTTTAAAGTTCGGTTCAAAGATTCAAGTGGCTTTTTTGAATGTGTTTGGTTTAGTGGAATAAAATATTTTAAAACCCTTTTTAATGAAAACGAACATTATGCAATTTCCGCAAAACCGGTTTTAACGCGATACGGTCATTTGCAATTTACACATCCGGATTTTGATAAATTTACAGATGACGAATCAAACGATTTTATAAATACAGGTAAAATAATTCCGTTCTATTCAATTCCCAAAGAACTACGTACAAAAAACATTGGTGATATAGGTTTAAGAAAAATTATACTTGCTGCTGTAGAAAAATATTCCGGCTTAGTTGAAGAAACTTTACCACACGAACTTATAGCAAAACATTCCTTATTAAATTGCAATAGTGCAATAAAAAATATTCACTTTCCTGAAACAACGGAATTACTTAATAAAGCAAAAGAACGATACAAATATGAAGAGCTTTTCTACATTGAGCTTCTTGTTGCATTACGTAAGTACAATTTTCTAAAAAAGACAAATGGAATACAATTTAAAATACATCAAAAAATAATTAAGCAATTTCTAGATACTCTTCCGTTTGAACTTACAAACGATCAACTAAAAGTATTAAGTGAAATAAAAAATGATATGATAAGTGCTAAACCGATGAACCGCCTTTTACAAGGCGATGTTGGAAGTGGAAAAACAATTGTAGCACTAATTAGCATTCTGATTGCCATCAGTAACGGATATCAAACTGTATTTATGGCTCCAACGGAAATTTTAGCTAATCAGCATTTTGAAAATATTAAAAAGCTATTACAAAATTTTGATTTTGATATTGAACAATTAATTGGCGGAACAAAAAAATCTGAGAAGAGAAAAATTATTGAAAAAATAAAAAATAACGAATGTAATATTTTAATAGGAACTCACGCTCTTATAGAAGAAAATGTTGATTTTGAAAATCTCGGTTTGGTTGTTATTGATGAACAACATCGGTTTGGAGTTGCGCATAGAGGCAAACTTATAAGAAAAGGTATTTCTCCGGATGTATTAATTATGACTGCCACACCAATACCGCGAACTTTAACTATGACAGTTTACGGAGATTTGGATTTATCTTTAATTAAAGAATTACCCAAGAATAGAATACCTGTAAAAACCGTATTGCGTGGCGAAAACAGTTTACCTAAAATTTACAAATTTATAATTGATAAACAGAAAGAAGGTTATCAAACTTTTATTGTTTATCCGCTGGTTGAAGAATCCGAGAAAATGGAATTAAAAGCTGCCGAAGTTTATTACGAAAAACTAAAACAAAGCGAGCTTAAAGAACTTAAGATAGGACTACTACACGGAAGAATGACTTGGCGTGAAAAAGATGAAACAATGCAAAGATTTAACAATAAAGAATTTGATGTTTTAATTTCCACAACTGTTATTGAAGTTGGCATAGATATTCCTAACGCCAACATTATGGTAATTAACGATGCCGAACGATTCGGGCTTTCTCAATTACATCAGTTACGAGGCAGAATTGGCAGAGGAACAAAACAAGCTTACTGCATTCTGGTAACTAAAAATGAACTTGCAAAGAAAACCAATAGTTTCAACTTTAATTTTGAATATTTATCCAGAGCTCAAATTGAATATCATAAATCCAAAATAAGATTGAACGCTATGGTAAAATATGGCAGCGGTTTTCAGCTTTCTGAAGTTGATTTAAAATTAAGAGGTCCCGGTGATATTTTTGGCAAAATGCAAAGTGGTTTTCCACAACTTAAATTTGCCGATTTAACTACAGACCAAGAGTTACTTATCAACGCAAAACAAGATGCTTTTAATATTATTGAACAAGACATTAAATTAGGTAATCCGGCAAACAAAGCAATACGAAGAAAACTAAAGAATTTTTATAAAGATAATTTGAACTATGCAACAATTGGTTAAGTAATTAAAATAATGTATTGTTAGTTCAAGTATATTTATCCAACTCATTAAATTTCAAAAGAATTATCAACTGAAGTATTATCTTATTAAAAATTTACTGCATTCTTAATTTAGGTTATCCGATTTGTTTGTAGTTTGTAAGACAAATAAATATGTATTATTAACAATTAAGAATGATTTGTTAATATGTAGTTACTTTTCTCTATTTTTTTATTTACGGAAGAAAAAACTCCCCGATAAGAAAAGGGGAGTTTTGATGAAATAATTATTGATTTATACTGATAACGTTAGTATATAATTAAAATAAAATTTTAATTTATATGCCAAGTTTATTTTAGTTTACAACTATGCTATTCAATAATTTCAGTTTTTTCAATAAACTCAATTCCTAAGGTTTTTAGTTCTTCCAAAACTTTAGTGTAAATCATAGGATGAGTTGGTATTTGACAACCGGTTATTGGAAGTTCTCCTTTTAATAATAATTTTGCAGCAATAGCCGCCGGAGCACCTACAGTTTTGGAAATAGCTGTAAAACCATTTGGTTCGCCGTATTCAATCATTGTGGAAATTGTTTTTTCTTTCTTTTTTTGTTCAGGGTAATATGCTTCAATTTCATGTTGAAGTATAACCATGTCTCTGGCTCCCTCTGGTAACGGCATTTTCTTTTTAAGGATATCTGTCATTAAATGAACCGGAGTTTTATAGCTCTTACCTATTTTTTTATCATCAAAAAGACCAAGCCACTTAAAGTTTTTCATAATAGTGCCGGTTGGACTAATATTTAAAAAGTTAGCTATTCTTGCTTCAAGTTTTGGTCCGGAAACATTTAACGGTAAAAACATTTCGGTAAATTCTCTATAAGTCATTTCCGAAATATCGGGCAATTCAAGTGTATCTAAAGGAATACCTAATTTTACAATTTGATTCCAAGTTTCACTCCAACCGGGATAACGCAAGGTTCCTCTAATCATTGTATCAACATTTTGTAATTTAAATATTTTTTGATACAATAAAGAATCTCTATTGGGATATGCTTCTAATGTTCCAATCCCTTCAACTTCTACAGGCCATGTTCTACGGAATACATTATGATAAGGGACTAATTTAATTTTTCCTCCTTCTAAATATTGTGCTCCGGCATCTCCGGCTGTAACAACATTCCTTGGATTCCAAGTAATACAATAATCAAGCGGATTTGATTTAACTTCCGGTGCAGGTATTCCGCTACCGTAAGAAATAAAACTATTTATCCAACCACCATTGTCTTTAATTCTACGTATAATTGTCATTGCAGACATATGATCTATTCCGGGGTCTAATCCCATTTCATTTAATATTAAAATCCCTTTCCTATTTGCATCTGTATTTAAGTCAGCTACACGTGGGTTTTCATAGGATGCCGTAATGCAATGTTTTCCAAATCTAACACAATCAAGTGCTATAAGATGTTGAAACATTGGAGTTAGAAAATTGAGGACAATATCTGCTTTTTTAATTTGTGTATGTCTTAACGGTTCGTCATTAACATCAAATTCAATAGCATTTCCGTTTGGATGACCGTTTACTGCAGCCTTTGCATTTTCTACATTCATATCACAAACAGTTACAAGCCAATTATTTTTCTTTCCTTCATTCAAAAGGTATGAAATCAAATAAGGTGCGCTTTGTCCGGCACCTAAGACAAGAATATTTTTCATTAAATAATTCCTTAATAATAAATTTTGTTTATGTTTTAGTTATATAATCGATTAAACTATGTAAAAGTAAAATTAGTTATTTGGCTAAATATTCCTTTAGATATTCAAAATCGGGTGTTAATTTACCTTTATGTGTTATAGTTGCTCTCTTAAATTCTTTAGGTAAATCCAAATTTTCAAAATCCTTAGTATAATCAACTTTAACTAACTTTTTTACAAAAGGTAAAAGTGCATTACCAAAAGATTCGGAAGCTTGTTTGGGAAGCTCTGCCGGTAGTTTATCTACAGCTAAAATTACAGGTCCGTTTCCTTCAATTCCATCTATAACATTGCCGGTTAACGGTTCATAAACAAAAGCAGGATTACTGGATTTTGTTGATTTTACAGTTAACTCCACGGAACCTTCAATGTCGCAAGTAATATCTCCTATTACTTTTAATTTTTGTTTTTTCCCTGTTTCATAAAATTCTTTCATAAGTTTTTTTGTAACATGTTTAGGGAATCTTTCTTCCCAGTAAATTCCGTTTATTAACATTGTTAGGTAAGGGAGATATTTATACATAATACTTTTGTATTCGTGAGGATGCTCAACAAAATAATTAAAACTAAATTCTTTGTTTTGGGGATGTTCGTACATATCTTCTTCTTTAAAAACTACTTTATAAACTACTTTATTAGAAAATTTTCCTGCTTTAATAAAATCTTCCAGCTCACTAGCTTTAATTTCTTCGGAAGGAAGCAAATCATATAAACTTTGTGCTCCTTGCGAAACATTTCCGTAACCGGCAAAACCTGTTATTAAAGGTGAAATTTCATTTGGCAAACCTTTCTCTTGAATTTCTTTTCCTATTTGTTTTAAAACTTCTTTGGCATCCGAAAGCATATTATATTCCGTAGCTTGTTTTATTTTTTCAAAAGGAGTAGATATTCCTTCGTGAGCTAATCTTTTACCTAACAACCAGAGAGAATCAATAATTCCCGCATAACCGGCAAATTTTCCAAAGAAAATTAACCTAAATCCTTCGTCGTTTTTTACAAGTTCATAATCCATCAAAGTTATGTTTTTATCAAGAATAGCTTGCAGCAAAGGCATATTGTAACTTTGCCCTTTTATTGTATGCGAGAAAAAACAAAAAGGTTTGTTTGGAATTAAATCTTCAATAGGTACTTCTTTAACGCCAAAAATAAAATCGCATTGAGATAAATCGCTAGAGGCAATTGCACCGGCTTTTAAATATTCATCCAATTTAAAAATTCTTTGTTCAGCCGGTTCTACAATAACTTCAATACCTTGTTCGATAAGTTTTTTTGTATGTGTTGGTGTAATTGCAGCTCTTTTTTCGGACGGGTATTTTGTCTCTTTCCGAATTCCTATTTTCATAATATTATTTCCTTAATTACAATTATTAATATTTTTTTGTAATTAAACTTAGAGAAAACATTTTTATTTTGGAATGATAATATTTAGGAAAACTATTATTTTGTGAACTGCTTGTATTGGTGAAATTTGGTAAGCACATCTTTTACATAATTAACGGTTTCAATACAATTGCAATATCCGTTTTTAACAACTTTATCGGTATAATATTTTTTATTCGATTTTTTTAATAAATAATTTTCAACATTATTGAACCAAACATTTTTGTTTGCACCGTATTTATCAGCAAGATTGTAAGCATCTACAATGTGTCCAAAACCAATATTGTAAGATGCTAATACAAATTTTATCCTTTCATTTTTATCTTTAATATATTTTTGCCAAAATTTATCTAACCACGCAATATATTTAACTCCTGCAGTAATATTCTGTTCCGGATCCGATAAATCATCAGCTCCATAATGTTTCCCTGTTTCCGGCAATAATTGCATAATTCCAATAGCACCTACCCAAGATTTTGCATTATTATTAAACTGAGACTCAACATAAGCAATGGCAGCTAATAAACGCCAATCATATCCAAAATTATTTGAACATTTTTTGAATATTTCATCATAGGGAGAAATTCGTCCCTTTCGGGAAAGAAAGTATTCACTTTTTCTTCTGTATTTGTAATAATATCTTTGTTGGTAATATCTGTCATAAACTATATAAAAATCTTTTGATTTTTTTAGTTCTTCAATCCATTCATTTAATTTTTTTAGTAGTAAAGAATCTCCTTTGTTTACAGCCCATGCAATTTTCTGTGAAAAAGAGATTTTTGTTTCAATATCAATATTCGGTAAATAACTTTGATTTAACGAGGCAATGTTTTCATCGGAAACTGTGTAATCAATTTCACCTTTGGAAACTTTCAATATTAAATCTTCGGTGGAAAGACTGTCATCTGCTTCAATAATATTAATATCGCTGCCGATTTCATCTGATAGATTTTTTAATCTGGTTAGATAAGCAGAACTGTGCCGGACATAAACAGTTTTTCCTTCCAAATCAATAGGATCTCTAATAAGAATTTTATCTATTTTATCTTTTGTAAGTTTTCTCCAATTTTTAGGTTTTCGTTGTACCAATACCTGGCGGGTTTTATTAAGAGCTTCGGTAAAATCCAGTATTTTTTTTCTTTCTTTTGTAACGGTTAAGTTCATAGCTATTAAATCACCTTCGCCGTTTTTAAGTTTTTCAATCATTTCTTTAATGCTTTTAACTACTTTAATTTCAATTTCTTTTCCCAGCTTTTCCCCTAGCCTTTGCAACAGTTCATATTCAAAGCCCATAGTTTTTCCTTTATAAATAAAGTAACTATAAGCGTTGTTTCCTGTAATGGCAATAAGCTTATCTTTAGTAGTTAGATTGGTAAGATGAACTTTATTTTTTACAGTCTTTTCTTGTTTGCTTTGTTTACATGATATGAAAGTTAAAACAAAAAAAAGCGTTATAAATAATAGGGTTA
>JALSNL010000422.1 GCA_026987055.1 Melioribacteraceae bacterium
CGCAGCAACAAATTGAAAAATCCGTAAGCGCTTACGAGTTTACCGAGATTATTAATGAAAAGTTAAGCGAAGAAGAAAAATACGAGATTGTAAAAAATCTTTGGCGACTTGCTTACGTTGATAAAAAACTTGACAAGTATGAAGATTATTACATAAGAAAAATCAGCAACAATTTGCACATTTCGAACCAAGATAGAATTGCTGCCAAGTTAGAAGTAAAAAAGGAACTTAATTTGTAATAAAATATGAGATAATAGTTATTAAATATAAAAAAGTAACCGCCGGTAATATGCCGGCGTTTACTTGCTGTCTTCACAATCTCGGAAATAAACCGATGAAATCTTTCAATAAAGAAAGTCTATTTTTATTTTTTTTATATTTTCTTTTCTCATATCATTTGGGTTACTCTCAAACAACCGAAACTACAAAATGGCATAAGATAGATTCTCCCGTTTATTCCGATTTAACTAATTTAACTTTGTTCACTTATAATTCCGGAACAGCTTCCGGCAAGCAAATATTATTTTTAAAAAACGATGAGTGGAAAAAAATAACTTCTCAACCGCCTTTTAACGTAAACTTATTATCGGCAATAAATTTTAATTCTATTTATGTAACCACAATTACAAAATATCAAGAATCGGAAATGTATTATTGGGATGGAAAAAATTGGAGTAATATTTATCATCCTTTGGCAAATGTAATTTCATCAATGTATTTTATTGATAAAAATAATGGAGTTATAAGCGGATTAGGTGAAATTGCAATTCTAAAAAATAAAAAATGGAATTTTCTTCCGCCTCCTACAAATAATACTATATCTAAAGTTATATTAAAAAAAGACAAAACAATCTGGGCTCTTTCTTTAACAAAAGGTTTGTTCAAAAGAGATAAATTAAAATGGGAAAGAATTAAAAACTCTTCCGAAGTACACTTAATGGAAGTGTTAAATAAAAAAATCTTTGTACTTGGAAATAATTTTTTCGGATATGTTCTTGCCGATTCCATCAAAAAAATTTCATTAAATAAACAACTAAAAAATATAAGAACTTTTTCCCTGCTAAATGAAAACGAACTCTTTGCTGCCGGCTCAAACGGTTTAATACTTCACTATGTAAATAAAAAATGGATAAAACTTAAAAACCCGGTTACCGCAACATTAAATTCAATTAAAATGACCGATTCACTACAAGGTTGGTGCGTTGGTAATGACGGAACAATTCTACACTTTACAAATAAAAATAACAATTCAACCGGAATTAATAATTGGAAAGGATTTGAACAAATAAGTTTTTATTCAGACTCAAAAGTAATTGATGACGAATATGGAGTTGTTACCGCAGATTTTAATAATGACGGATTGACAGATATTTTTACAATCGGTTTATACGAAAACAATCATCTTTATATGAATACCGGACATTTTAAGTTTATTGACGAAAGTAAAAAAAGAGGTGTTAGCGGTAAAAAGAATAAAAATGATATTACAAAGGAATTAAACCTTGGCGCTTGTGCCGGAGATTTTGATAATGATGGACAGATTGATATTTATACTTCTTCCTTAACTACAAAAAATAGGATTTATCATAATTCGGGAGAGGGAAATTTTACAGATTATTCAAATATATCGGGAGGAGTTGGAAAACCGACAGACCGCACAAACGCTGTTATTTCCGGTGATGTAGATAATGACGGCGATTTGGATTTATTTATCTGTAATGAAAATACAACCAATAGATTTTACTTGAATAACGGAGCGGGAATTTTTACCGAAGTTACTAAAGACGTAAATTTAACATCCCGTTTTGGCGGAACCGGAGCTTCTTTTTCCGATATTGACAATGATGGAGACCTGGATTTATTTGTTACTAACTGGTCGGCAAAAAATAAATTATATAAGAATTTACTTGTTGAATCGGGCAAACTTAAGTTTACGGATTTTACCGATTCAGCAAATGTTGGAGGTTATGTTTTTACCAAAAGTAACGGAATTGTTTTTTCCGATATAGATAACGATGGTGATATGGATCTTTTTGTTGCCAACAGAAAAACTTCCAACGAATTTTATATAAATAATGGAAAAGGTATTTTTAGTAATCAAACTAAAAAGTATTTTGGTAACGATTCTCTTAAAAGCTACGGTGTGGTTATTACCGATTTTGATTACGATGGCTACAAAGATTTATATTTGTCAAATGTTGGAGAGAACAAGTTTTACAAAAATATAAAAGGAGAAAAATTTATTGATAAAACCGATTTGTTTGATGCAAATGTAGAAGGATATTCAACCGGGCTTTCCGCAGCTGATTTTAACAACGACAATATTATTGATTTATATGTTGCTAACTATGTTGGAAGCAGCAGTACCGTATTAAAAAACAAATTGGATTCGGCAAAAATAGTTACTATAAAACTAAACGGTATCAATAATAATACCTTAGGAATCGGGAGTAAAATATATGCTTTTGAATCCGGTTATCTTAATAACAAAACTCATCTTATTTATTATAACGAAATAAGCGGCGGTTCCGGTTACGGTTCTATGAATAGCGTTAAACAATTTATTCCTTGCGGAAACAAAAGCAATATTGACATAAAAATTATTTTTCCCAAGGGTGAAACAATAATTAAAAAATCAGTTCCCTGCGGAAGTAATTTACTTATAAAAGATGCCAATGGATTTGAGGCTGGTTTTATTTATTTTAGAAAATATGTTACAAGATTCCTTTTTGATAATCATCGTTTTTTTGAATTTTTAAAATGGTTAGTTGTTCTAATATTATTAACCGTTTCTGCATTTAGAGGTAGAAAAAAATATAAATGGACAAGCAAAAATATATTTATAACATCTGTTTTAATTGCACTGTTTTATTATTTTCTTCAAACCATTTTTGAATATGATAATTTACTCTTTTCAACAATACTTCCAATTGCCGGAATAGGAATTATCTTATTGGTTATTCAATTATTTTCCGAAAGAACTAAACTGAAACGTTTAAACGAACTGGAAAAACAAAAACTACAAGAAAAACTTTCGCGCGATTTGCACGATGATCTTGCTTCCACACTTGGAACAATTTCCATATATCTGGAACTTCTTAAACAAGCACTGAATAACAATTCCGATAATGTTTGGACGCTATTTAACAAAGCAAATAATTTATTAACAAATGCAAAACAAACAATTACCGATTTAATCTGGACAATCAAACCATTCCCCGAACCTTTAACAAATTTTGCTACACGTCTAAGAGAAAATTTCTCCGACGTATTCAGGAATAAAAACATAATATTTCATGTTTCCGAAAAAGATATTTCAAACAACATTTCTCTGGCAGCATTGGAAAAACATAATATTTATCTGATAATAAAAGAAGCATTAAATAATATCTTAAAACATTCCCAAGCAACAAAAGTAGATATTAAAATATCAAATAAAAACGGAAATATTTTTATTGCAATTACTGATAACGGAACCGGATTTAATTTTGAAAATAAAATTAAATCAGGTAATGGAATATCTAACATGATAACCAGAGGTAAAGAAGTTAATGCAAAAGTACAAATTACAACTAAAGAAAAAATAGGAACGGAAATAAAAATTATTATAAAAAAATAGCACAATTGCGTCATTGAAAATTAAAATATTTTTCACCACTTTGAATTACACTTAAAATAAAATTAAAAAATGATAAAAGTAACAATAATAGAAGATCATAAAGAATTTAGAGAAGGATTAGCATATTTACTAAACGCTACCGAAGGATTTAAGTGTATTAATGTATTTGGAACTACGGAAGAAGCTATAAAAAATATTTCCAAAGAAACTGATGTGGTACTTCAGGATATTGAATTACCGGGATTAAACGGAATTGAATCTGTAGAATTACTAAAAAAAAAATTACCTGAAATTAAAATTATTATGCTAACGGTTTTTGATGACGATGACAATATTCTAAAAGCAATACTTGCCGGAGCCGATGGATATCTGTTAAAAAAATCCTCACCGCAAAAAATTCTTACCGCATTACAAGAAGCATTATCTGATGGAAGTCCGATGACACCAAGTATAGCTAAAAAAGTTATTACTCTTTTTAGAAATTATTTACCCAATAAAAAAGAAGAATTTTCTATTACAAAAAGAGAAATTGAAGTATTGGAATTGATTGTTGACGGATACAATAACAAAGAAATTTCCGATAAACTATTTATAAGTATTGAAACGGTTAGAAATCATATAAGACATATATATGAAAAGCTTCACGTACATTCAAAATCCGAAGCTGTTGTTAAAGCTATAAGAGAAGGAATTGTTTAAGAATATTTTCCCAGCCAAACCTTTGAGGTTTTACTCTAATTTTATTTTTTGAAGTAACGTTATTGCAAACTTGAAATACTAAAGTTTAGTTTTAACTACAAAACCTCAAAGGTTTTTTGAAAAACAATCGGCAATCACAAATCGCACATCTGATATTGCTAATTGTTTTAAATATTTTTGTTTTTTTACCCCGGAGGCCAAGTCATTTTTCTTCCGCCAAGTAAATGCATGTGAATATGATAAACTTCTTGTCCACCGTTATCTCCACAATTAAAAACCAAACGGAAACCGCTTTCGGCTATACCTTCTTCTTTGGCAATTTTGTTTGCCGCATCATACATTTCGCCTAAAAGTGCAGAATGTTCTTTCCCGTTTATATCGGTTATTTTCGGAATTTCAATTTTCGGAATAATTAAAACGTGCACAGGAGCTTGCGGATTTATATCTCTGAAAGCCAGAACCGTTTCGGTTTCGTAAACTATATCGGCGGGAATTTCTCTGTTAATAATTTTTGTAAATATTGTACTCATTTTTCCCCTTAAATTTTTTATGATTATTTCCCTTTTTCAATATTATATTTTTTCATTTTGTTATAAAGATGACTTCTTTGAATATCCAAGGCTTCGGCTGTCTTACTAATATTCCAATCATTAGATTCTAATTGCTTAATTATAAAAGCACGTTCGGCTTTTTCTTTAAATTCTTGAAATGAATCCGCTGTGTTTATCAAATCATCTTTTTTTGTTTCCGGATGAGGTAACATGGAATATACATCTTCTTTTGTTATTTCGGTATTTGGAATCATTATTATAATTCGTTCAATAATATTTCTTAATTCCCTTACATTACCGGACCATTTATAACTTTGCAAAACTTTAATTGCATCATTAGAAAATTTCTTAAGAGGAAATTTATTACCTTTACAAATTTTTTCCGTAAAATGATTAACTAAAATCGGAATATCGCTTGCTCTTTCTCGTAAAGGAGGAACTTTAATCGGTATTACATTTAATCTATGATATAAATCTTCTCTAAAATTTCCCTCTTCAATTTCTTTTCTTAAATCCTTATTTGTTGCGGAAATTATTCTAACATCCACTTTAATTTTTTCCGTACCTCCAACCCTTGCAATAACTCCTTCTTCAATTGCACGTAAAACTTTGGCTTGTGCTTTCAGACTCATATCACCAATTTCATCTAAGAACAATGTACTTCCGTCTGCTTGTTCAAATTTTCCTATCCTTTTTTGTACTGCTCCGGTAAACGAACCTTTTTCGTGTCCGAATAATTCCGATTCGATAAGCTCGTTTGGAATGGCAGCACAATTTACTTCAACCAATTCTCTACTTGCTCTTTTACTATGCTTATGAATTGCTTTGGCAACAAGTTCTTTACCGGTTCCGTTTTCGCCGGTAATTAATATTCTGGATTCTGTTTCGGCAACTCTTTCAATTATGTTAATCACTGATTTTATTGCTTCACTTTCTCCAACAATAATTTCATCTTGCGCTATATTTTCTTTCAGTTTTTTATTTTCTTTTATAAGATTAATTTTACCAACAGCATTACGAATACTTATTAAAAGTTTATCTCTGTCAATTGGCTTCTCTATAAAATCAAAGGCACCAAGTTTCGTAGCTTTAATTGCATTTTCCAAATTACCGTAAGCAGAAATTATTATAACACTTAGTTCAATGTTTTTTTCTTTTAACCAATTAAGAACTTCAAAACCGGTCATCTTCGGCATTTGAATATCCAATAACAAAGCATCGTAATTATTATACTCTAATTTTTTTAATCCCAGCTCAACATCGGTAGTATAATCAACATCATAATCTTCATATTCAAGAATCATATTGATGCTTTCACAAATTTCTTTTTCATCGTCTATAACTAATATTGATTTCATAATTCCACTATTGTTTTACTTACTATGCAATTTACATAAATGTTAATTATAAGAAAAGAAGAAGAGAGAATAGATTCTAAAAAATTGCGACGGATATAATTTATTATTTTTTCGTAAAGAATTACCAAATGCGGCTCCTAAACCGTTGGTTTCCAAATCTCTAAAATCAACACCCCCGCTTACTTTGAAAGAAGATTCGAAAAGCTCTACAAAAATGCCTAACACTTGAGATGCGTGAATAAAAGAAATATTATAAGCTAAAAAAGCGTTGCCAAAAAAATGAGCAACTTTATCTTTGTCTTGCCCGCCTTTAACGGGTGAATCAAAATAAACAATGCCGGGGGAATTTTTTACTTTTCTATGGAATAGCTTTTCATTTACAGCCGGTAATCTTAAAGGTATCCTCAAATTTAAAATGGGAATTTTTATCGGCATTCTATTAAACGGTAAAGTACCAAAAGTTAAAGCGAGCAACGCTTCGGAAATATCTCCTTTATAAAATTCCAAACTGCGTTTGTATAAAGAATCAACTAACTCCGGATCACTTTTTGTTTTGCTCAGTTCTGCAAACTCGTTTGAAGCAATATATTTTGAAAGAAAAATTACACCGTCTTCAAACGAAGGCATCCCCGTTTGACTAAATATTAGGTTATTGAAGAATATAAAAAGAAACAAAACATAAAAATTTTTGTGTAAAAAATTGGTTCTTTTTAATTTTAAACATTTTACAAATAAAACAATATTTCCATTAAAC
>JALSNL010000423.1 GCA_026987055.1 Melioribacteraceae bacterium
TGGGGTTGTTTTCATTTTTCCTCCATTATACCAAAAATAATAAATAATTTTTCTTCCGGTGATTATATTTATGTTTACAAACTAATTTTAAAAAGCACTTCAATTATACTTAGTACTTTAATTATTAAATGTGATACAAATCAAAATGATCACAATAAATAAATTTTCTATTAAACTCTAAGCTATAGAATTATATTAAAATTGCAACTTAAAATATAAATTTTTTTTAATTATTTAAATTAAAATAATTTAATATTGACATACTATTAATAAGCGGTATTTGTCCGCATAAGTTTAACAATATAAAAAACAAAACCCCGATTTATTATCGGGGTTATTAAGAACAAATTTAAGTTTTTGTTACGAATTAATAAGCTAATTTAAAATTGTAATTTTATACAATTTCTTTTTCTTCCAACCATCTTTGTGCATCCAATGCAGCCATACAACCTGTTCCTGCTGCAGTAATTGCTTGACGATATGTTTTATCGGCAACATCACCGGCAGCAAAAACACCTTCGATATTGGTATAAGTTGAACCCGGTTTTACAATTAGATAACCAGTTTCATCCATATCCAGTTGCCCTTTAAATACACCGGTATTTGGCTTATGACCTATAGCAATAAAAATTCCATCTGCTTTTATTTCTTCGGTTGAACCGTCTTGCGTAT
Source organism: Melioribacteraceae bacterium (assembly GCA_026987055.1). Lineage (GTDB taxonomy): Bacteria > Bacteroidota > Ignavibacteria > Ignavibacteriales > Melioribacteraceae > JALSNL01. The sequence continues at coordinate 673 of JALSNL010000423.1, forward strand.
TTTCTAAAATAGCTCCGGTTACTTTCTTCATACCCATTGCACCTTCTTCACCAACAATTTCTTTTATAACACGATTTGTAGCAAATTTAATTTTGGGATTTTTCTTAGCTCTATCAATCATAATTTTAGAGGCTCTAAATTCTTCTCTTCTATGAATTACAACTACCTCCGATGCAAAGTTTGTTAGATAAGTAGCTTCTTCTAATGCAGTATCTCCACCTCCAACAACTAAAACTTTTAAATCTTTATAGAAAAATCCATCGCAAGTTGCACATGCGGAAACCCCGTAACCCATAAATTTAGCTTCACTTTCCAATCCTAATAATTTTGCAGATGCCCCGGTAGAAATAATAACCGAATCTGCAGTATATGTATCTTCTTCTGCTTTTAGTACAAAAGGATGTTTTGAAAAATCCACCTCGGTAATTTCTTTAAATTCACATTTTGCGCCAAATTTACATGCTTGTTTACGCATTACATCCATTAATTCAGGACCTTGTATTCCATTTTCAAATCCGGGATAATTTTCCACTTCCGTTGTAATTGTTAATTGACCACCAGGTTGTAAACCTTCAAAAATAACAGGATTTAAGTTTGCTCTGGCTGTATAAATTGCAGCGGTTAAACCGGCAGGACCTGAACCTACAATAGCTACTTTTAAGTGATTATCTGACATTTTATTCTCCATTTATAATATTATTTTTTATAATTTATTTATGTATGATTCACTTTTATTAAAATAGTTTCAAATTCTATTTTAGCAAAAACTCCGCATTTCTTTTTAGTCCTTTTAGTTTTGTTCTTAAAATAGGACTTTCTTTAAACCTTGTTTTAAATTCCCTATTTTCCATTTTAATAACTTCGGAAAGTTTTAAAGTTTTATTTTCAATATTTAGGAAATCCAATATAGTAGTTTGTTTGGAAAATTTTTTATTCCACGGACAAACATCCTGACAAATATCACATCCGAAAATCCAATTATCAAATTTACCAATAAACTCATTTGAAATTTCATTTTTATTCTCAATTGTCAAATAGGAGATACATTTATTGGCATCAACTACATAATCTTCTACAATTGCATTTGTAGGACAAGCATCTATACAAGCCGTGCACGAACCGCAAAAATCAGTAATAGGTTTATCGTAATTTTCAAACTCCAAATTTGTTAAAACAGTTGCAATAAAAAACCAACTTCCTATTTTTTTTGAAATGACATTACTATGCTTACCTTGCCAACCTAAACCTGCTTTTATTGCCCAAGTTTTGTCCATTACCGGTCCGGTATCTACATAGGTTTTTACTTCCGTTCCAGGAATCTTTTTTAAGTATTTTTCCAATTCATCTAACTTTTCCCAAATTGTGTAATGATAATCTCTTCCCCAAGCATATCGTGAAACTTTTCCCAAATCACTTTCTTCTTCATAAGTTTCATTAACATAATAATTCATTCCCAATGAAATTATACTCGTAGTGTTTTCCAAAATATTTCTTACATTTTTTCGTTTGTCTATGTTACGCTCCATATAAGACATACCGGCGTTATATTTATTTTCCAGCCAAGTTTTTAAATCGGCTACTTCTTTATCCAGTGTCTCGTATTTGGCAAAGCCGATTAAATCGAAACCAAGTTCCTTTGCTTTTTCTATAATTAGTTGTTTGTTCATTGGGAATACCTTAAACGAGAAAGTTAAAACTTAGCAAAGTAACGTTTACCAATTTAATTCTTTAGGAATTACTTGAACATAAATATCATCTTTTTCAATTTTTACAGGATATGATTTTAATCCTCTGCTACCTCCAAGAAGATTTCCGGTAGCAATTTCAAATGTCCATCCGTGAAGCGGACATGTTACACATCCGTTTTCTACAAATCCTTCGTGCATAATATTTGCTTGCTTATGCGGACAAACATTATTTACAGCATAAATTTTTCCATCTATTTTAAATAAAGCAATATCGATATCATTAACTAAAAATCTTTCACCTTGTGATTCTTTTAATTCCGCAATGTTACACACTTTAAAATAATTATTTTCCGGCATCTACAACTCCTTAAAACTTTCTTTTACCGCAAATCCTTTTTCTGTACTTTTAACGGTTGCACAAACATTTACCGGATCGTGTTCAAAAATTAATTTCCAGTTTTCAGTTTCGGCTAATCTTAAATACATTTTCTTTTCTTCAATACTTATAAGTGGATTTATATCATATCCCATAATATAAGGCAACGGAACATGAGCCATTGTTGGAATTAAATCGGCACAATATAATAAAGTGTTTGAGCTATCTGCTATTTTTATAATTTGATGTCCGAATGTATGACCGCCGGTTGGAATCAATGTTATTTCATCATCAAATTGTTTTTCGCCGTGCACAAAATTTATCATTCCTTCGTTATACAAAGGAACAAAAGTCGATTTTATAAAACTGCCTTTATCTTTATCCGAAGGCTCGCTAGCCCACTTATATTGATCTTTTTGAATATGAAATTTAGCATTGGTAAAAACCGGCATTATTTTACCGTTTTCATTCCTTACAGCTCCACCAACATGATCGAAATGAAGATGTGTTAAAATAACATCGGTAATTTCTTCGGGCTGAATATTCTTTTCGGCGAGAGCTTGCACCAAAGCATTGTCCGGTTGTTGAATGTCGTAAATCTTTTTTGATTTTTCATCCCAATTATTTCCCATACCGGTATCAATTAAAATTTTTTTACTACTAGATTCAAGAAGCAAACATCTTGCCCCAAGTTTTATTCTGTTTTTTTCGTCTGCCGGAGTTGATTTATTCCAAAGCGGTTTGGGAATTATTCCAAACATTGCTCCTCCGTCCAATCCGAATGTTCCCGTTTCTATGGTTGAAATTTTATATTTTCCAATTATCATTTTTAAAATTATTCCTTTAGCATCTGTTTTTAAAATATTCTCTTAAGAATAATACTACAATTAATTCTTATTGTAAATCTAAAAGTATTTTTCTATTAAGCAGAATTAAATATTTTGAGCAGGGCTGTTGTTTGTTTATATTTGCACCTTATGAAAACAATAACAAATAAAATAAATCTAAAAAATTTTTCGCTTGCAGAACTTCAAGATTACATGCTTGAAATTGGAGAATCTGCATTTAGAGGGAAACAAATATTTAATTGGATGTATAATAATTTTGCATCCACTTTTGATGAAATGAATAACATTCCAATTAAACTTAGAGAAAAATTAAATGAAATTGCAACTATAAATTCATTAGAACTTGTTTCTAAACAATCATCAAATTCTACTAAAACAGAAAAGTACCTTTTTGCAACACGGGAAGGACATAAAATAGAATCGGTTATAATTCCCGAACATGAAAGACGAACACTTTGCATATCCACACAAGTCGGTTGTCCGCTTGATTGTAAATTTTGTGCAACCGGTTTAATGGGTTTTACAAGAAATTTAACAGTGGGAGAAATTATTGACCAATATCTTTTAACTTCAAAATTTATTGAACCCGCAACAATAACCAATATTGTTTATATGGGAATGGGTGAACCTTTATTAAATTTTGATGCAACGTTGAAATCACTAAATATTTTACTTAACGATTTGGGCAATAAAATCGGAAGAAATAGAATTACAGTTTCTACTTCCGGCATTCCGCAAAAAATTATAGAGCTTGCCGATAGCGGTTTGCGTGTTAAATTGGCACTTTCTCTTCATTCTTGTTTTGATGATGTACGAAACAAAATTATGCCAATCAATATTAAATATAATTTGGAAGAAAATATTGAGGCATTAAAATATTATGCTAAAAAGACCAAAACAAAAATTATGTTTGAATATATAATGTTGAAAGATATAAATGACCGAAAGGAAGATTTACGTGCACTTGTAAAACTGTGCAGTACAATTCCCTCAAAAGTTAATTTAATTCCTTTTAACAGTATTTCTCACATGGTAAGCGGCGGACTTTCTGCAGAACTTGAACCTACACCAAGAGAAAAAATAAATGAATTTGCCGAACAAATTATGAAGAAAAACATTTTTGTAATGTTACGCAACACCCAAGGTGATGATATTGCCGCTGCCTGTGGTCAGTTAGCAGTAAAACAAAAGTAAAGTTGTTAAAAGAACCTTGAATGGTTAGTTTAAAGACAGACAAGGGAATGATTATTTTATTAGTAGCCGCTGGCTTTATGCCGGCGTTCAAGTACTTTATGTAAATCTAAAAAAAATTGACAGATGAAAAAACTAACCCACGCAGAAATTTCAGAAAATAGAATTACAGTTAATACAATTAACAAAGCAAAAAAAATGCCCGTTGTTGTTGTACTTAACAGTATAAGAAGCAGTTATAATGTTGGTTCTATATTTAGAACCTCCGATGGAGCAATGATTGAAAAATTGTATCTCTGTGGTTACACGCCTCATCCGCCTAAAAAAGAAGTACTAAAAACTGCACTCGGCTCTCAAGACAGCGTTAGTTGGGAATTTGTTGAAGATGCAGTCTCGGCTGTAAAAAAATTAAAGGAAAAAGGCTACACAATTTGTGCACTTGAACAAACCGACGATAATATTCCTTATTACAATTTATCCAAAAAAGATTTACCGATATGTTTGATTGTAGGGAATGAAATTACAGGCGTTACTCAAGAGTTAATAGATCTTTGCGATGTTTCCATTGAAATTCCGCAATTCGGTATTAAACAATCACTAAACGTTGCTGTTGCTTATGGAATTGCTGTTTTTGAATTAAGAAAAATTTATGAAACGTGAAAAATAGTTGTTTATATGAATGAATGAATAGCTGATTGTTAATGATTATCTATCCTATTAAATCCACTTATCAAACAAGGTGTGATATCTTTAGAAATTATTTTTTTTGTGTCGAATGCTTTACAAAACTTCTATTGCTTTAAGAAATGTGAACTTGTTGTATATAAAATAATTTTCAAAAAACCTCCGAAGTTTTTAATGTTTGTGAAATACCTAAGTCTTAATTTTTGTCAAATACTTACTGAATAAAAAAAACATCACTTAAACTTCGGAGGTTTCTTAAGTTTGTGCCAAATGCTTTCCAAAGTTCCTATCTCTTCAAGAGATATGAACTTGTTTAGAATAAAGAAAGATATGAACTTTTTGCAATTGTTGTAAAAAATCTCCTATCTATCCGGCTTTTTTACCGGATTAGTTATAAAACGGCAAAATAAACGCCAGAAAAAACCTCCGAAGTTTTAATGTTTGTGAAATACCTAAATTTTTATTTTTGTCTTAAAGCCACTTTCATTCACTCTTTGTTACCTATAATTATTACTCCTTTTCCATCTCGCTCTCCAACGGCAACTATTTTACTATTTTTGTATGACAATGAGTAGAATAAAGCCACGGCTAATTCTTTATATATTTTCCATTGTTTCCCATTATAATGGGAAATAAATCCGAAATCCCCAACTACAAAAATATCATTTATGCCTTGACCTCTTATTTTTTCTGTATATGTAGTGTTCTCTAAAGCAATTTGTCGTTTCCAATTTGTACCGATTCTTTTATAGATCCCGTCGCCGCAAGCAAACATTTGACGTTCCGATTTAAACCATATTGAATTTATTCGCAAACTTGAAGGCCAAAATATTGATTCCTTAATGTCGTTATTATACAATAATATCTCTCTATCGCCTGATGACGCTATGTTTGAAACTGCATAAGCAATTATTATATTATTGTTTATTTCTGTTCCCCAAACATCAGATATTAAGGTTTTTGTTCCACTCTCTATCTTTTCCCAACTATTGCCGTTGTAATGGGCTATGCTACCCCCACGTCCAACAAAATAAATATCATTTGAGTTTATGCCCCATACCTTGATTAATGACAAATCACTATTTGTGATTTTTCTTACATCATAGATCTGCCAATTCTTCCCATCACCATGAACCGGCAAGCTTCCTACTAACCAAATATCTGTAGCAGAAAATGCAAAAATACCCTCAAGTGGTAAAAATATCATATTCCCCCGGAAATTAACTAATATCCTCTTCAACTCCCAGCTATTCCCGTTCCAATGAACAGCATTATAAGGCTGTACCCAAACACCGTTACTGTCAAATTGGTCTGTTTCCGCTGTGTGTATTTCGCCAACTGCCCATATATCATTCTCGTTTATTATTGCCACATCGTTAAGCACACTGCTGCCGTTTGCTCCGCCAAAAGTAAATGTTTGCCATGTAAAATTGTGGGTGGTAGTATCCATCGTTGTTACGCTTACACTATTGCTTTTAAGGTTGGTTGATTCAACG
>JALSNL010000424.1 GCA_026987055.1 Melioribacteraceae bacterium
GGGAAATATTTACAGAGGTCTTAATGCCGGCGAGCAAGGAATTGATCGAGTTACCGGAGATCAAATGGGAATGCTTGCAACCGTTATTAATGCTTTAGCTTTGCAAAATGCTTTTGAAAACCACGGAATGTTTACACGTTTAATGACTTCTATAAACATGGAAGAAATTGCCGAACCATACATAAGAAGAAGAGCAATACGTCATTTGGAAAAAGGAAGAATTGTTATTTTTGGTGCCGGAACCGGACATCCGTATTTTAGTACGGATACAGCTGCTTCGTTAAGAGCTATTGAAATTGAAGCTGAAGTTATTCTTAAAGGAACAAGAGTTGACGGAGTTTTTGATTCCGATCCGGAAAAAAATCCGAATGCTGCTATATTTAAAAAAATTACTTATCTTGATGTTCTTAAAAAGAACTTAAGAGTTATGGATATGACTGCTATTAGTTTGTGTCAAGAAAATGAATTACCAATAATAATTTTTAACATGAACAAACCTAATAATTTATTGAAAGTTGTTACAGGTAAAAAAATTGGCTCCGCAGTTTCAAACCATACCGTAAAAAAAAATAAACAATAAATTTACTTAGAGAGGTTATTATGAATTCTATAATTGAAGATGCTATTCGTAGAATGGATAAATCTATCAATGCCTTTAAAAGTGAAATAGTCAAAATTAGAACAGGCAAGGCTTCTACAGCTTTGTTAGATGGAATTAAGATTGATTATTACGGAACTAAAACACCTTTAAACCAAGTTGCCAATGTTAGTGTTTTAGATTCGCATACACTATCCATTACACCTTGGGATAAAAGTATTGTTAATGACGTTGATAAAGCAATTCTAACAGCTGACTTGGGACTAAATCCTGTAAGTGACGGTACAAACATTAAAGTTCCGATTCCACCGTTAAACGAAGAAAGACGGAAAGAGCTTGTAAAATTAGTTAAAAAATTTGGGGAAGATTGTAAAATTGCTATTAGAAACATAAGAAGAGATGCTAACGAACATTTGAAAAGAGCTGAAAAAGAAAAAGAATTAAGTGAAGATTTAAGACACGATGCAGAAAATGAAGTGCAAAAATACACCGATGAACATATAAAAAAAATAGACGAAATTATTAAACATAAAGAAGCGGAAATTCTGGAAGTTTAATTATTCTTAAAAACAATTTTTTCATTAAAATATCTATAAATTTTATAGTGTCGAATCTCCTGCTTGCCCGCTTTTGGGTTGAATGGTTTCGACACTATTTTTACATATCAAAATAGAACCGATAAAATTATTCATACCCTTTCTCACTTATAATTATAAAATCGATTACTTATATAATTTTACTTTAAAATATCCTCTTTTAATTTTTACCTTTCAATGAATTTATCTATTTTTAATTAGACAATTTTATCTTATAAAATAAATTTTTGGAGAGTTCGTAATGAACATTAGAAAAGAAGAAGCATTAAAATACCATAGCGAAGGACGACATGGTAAAATTGAGGTTGTTGCAACCAAACCCTGTTATACATCACGTGAACTTTCATTAGCTTACACACCTGGAGTAGCAGAACCTTGTAGAGAAATTGAAAAAAATGATAATGATGTTTTCAAATATACAGCAAAAGGAAACCTGGTTGCTGTTGTTACTAATGGAACAGCTGTTTTAGGACTTGGCAATATTGGTCCACATGCAGGCAAACCTGTAATGGAAGGTAAAGGCGTTCTTTTTAAAAGATTTGCCGATATCGATGTTTTTGATATAGAATTAAAAACAATGGATCCAAAAGAAATTATTAAAACATGCCAATTATTAGAACCTACCTTTGGCGGAATTAACTTAGAAGATATTAAAGCTCCTGAATGTTTTGAAGTTGAAGAAGAATTAAAGAAAACAATGAATATTCCTGTTTTCCATGACGACCAACATGGAACGGCAATAATTTCTTGTGCAGCATTAATAAATGCTGTAGAAATTGCGGGAAAAAGTTTAGAAGAAGTTCGTGTTGTCGCCTCCGGAGCAGGCGCTGCTGCAATTGCCTGTTGTAATTTATACGTTAGTGCCGGTGTTAAAAGAGAAAATATTTTTATGTTCGATTCTAAAGGGCTTATTCATAAAGAACGTACTGATCTTAACAAATATAAAAAATTATTTGCCGGTGAAAAAAAATTCAATTCTCTAGACGAAGCTATGAATGGAGCCGATGTTTTTGTCGGGCTTTCGAAAGCCGGTGTAATTTCGCAAGATATGGTTAAAACAATGGCTCCGAATGCAATTGTATTTGCTATGGCTAATCCCGATCCTGAAATTACATACGAAGAGGTTAAAGAAGTTAGAGACGATATAATAATGGCTACCGGAAGAAGTGACTATCCAAACCAAGTTAATAACGTACTGGGCTTTCCTTTTATTTTTAGAGGTGCATTAGATGTTAGAGCAACCGGAATAAATGAAGAAATGAAAATGGCCGCTGTAAAAGCCTTAGCCAACTTAGCTAAGGAAGATGTTCCCGAAGTGGTTTTACAAGCCTACAGTGGCGACGATTTCTCATTTGGCACAGACTATATAATTCCAAAACCATTTGATCCCCGTGTTTTATGGAAAGTTGCTCCTGCTGTTGCTAAAGCTGCTGTAGAAACAGGAGTTGCCAGACATACAATTACAAACTGGGAACAATATGAAGAAGAATTACAAGAACGTTTAGGGTATTCGCAAGAAATTTTAAGACTTATGATTCATAAAGCTAAGAAAAGTCCTAAAAGAGTTATATATCCGGAAGGAGAAGAAGAAAAAATTATCCGTGCAGCAAATGCAGTTGCTTTAGAGGGAATTGCAAAACCAATACTTGTTGGGAATAAGAATATAATACTTTCAACTATTCGCGAACTTGGAATGGATGAAAAGATTTTTGAAATTATAAATATCCATGAATGTGAAAAATGTAAAAACTATGCCGAAGAATTTTTTAAATTACGTCAAAGAAAAGGAATAACATTAAAACGTGCACATTCATATATGCGTAACCCTAATTATTATGCTCCTATGGCCATTAAAATGGGAGATGCCGATGCTTTAATAAGTGGAATTACACGCAGATATCCCGATACAATTAGACCGGCATTACAAATTGTAGGATTAAAAGAAAACTTTAAAGTTGTTTCTGCAATGCATATTGTTATAAATAATAGAAAAGTGTATTTCTTTGCAGATACAACCGTTAACATTAAACCGGACGCCGAAACTTTAGCGCAAATTGCAATTTCTACAGCAGATACTGTTAGAGAATTTGATATTTCTCCCAAAGTAGCAATGCTCTCATTCAGTAATTTTGGCAGCTCAAAAAATTCGGAGACCGATAAAATTGCTAAAGCTACAGAAATAGTTAAAAATTTAAGACCCGACATTACAATAGATGGAGAAATGCGTTTTGATACGGCAATAAACCCATCTGTAGCTAAAGAAAGATTTCCTTTTTCACAAATTAAAGGAAACGCTAATGTGCTTATCTTCCCTGATTTGAATTCGGGAAATATTGCATATAAAATGATGAAAAACCTTACTAACTCTACTGTATTTGGTCCTGTGCTGATGGGTATGAAAAAACCTGTTCATATTTTACCGAGAGAATCATCCGTAGAAGATATTATTAATCTAACTGCAATTGCTGTTGTTGATTCAATCAATAATTCAAAATAAATAAAAATAATATTAGTCCCGGTTTTTAATCCGGGACTATTTATTAAAAGTTGACATTCAAAACTTTCTTCTTTGAAAATTAGCCCAAACTAAAATTATACAAACCACTAACTCAACTTCAGTTTTGTACCAAACTTCAATTAGTAAATTTTGATTTTATTATTCCAAAATCCACTATGTAATTAGTATATTTAAAGTTTTAATATTGTGTTATTAACATACAGCTAAAATGCTGAAAAATATAATTTATATTACTTCAAGTATAATATTTTTTTTTGCCGGAATTATTGTTTACGGAATAATTCTAAACCTTCGGGAAATAAAATTATCCGAGGCAATGAAACAAAAGGACTTAGCCCAAATTACTAATCCTTCTATTATTATCCACCGGAAAAATTATACACTTGATCTTTATTCCGATTCTATTAAAGTTAAACAATACAAAGTTGTTTTTGGTAGAAATAACGGTTTTGAAAAAAAATCTAAAGATGATTTTATAACTCCAATTGGCAATTACAAAATTTGCGATATAGATACTAATTTTATTTATTATAAAAGATTAAAACTTAACTATCCGAATATACAGGACGCTGAAAGGAACTTAAGAGAAAAAAGGATTTCCAAAGTAGAATATATAACAATTGTTAATTCACTTAAAGAGAACAATTGTTCTTACGATTACACAAAATTAGGTGGTAATATTAGTATTCACGGTATTGGAAAATATAACTTAATATTTAAAAATCTTCCGTTTGTTTTTAATTGGACTAACGGTTCAATTGCACTTAGCAACGAAGATATAGATGAACTTTGCTCTGTCGTTCATATCGGGACTAAAGTAAAAATTATTCATTGATTTTATTATATGAAATTATTTAAAAAACATAGATTAATTTTGCTACTCATATTGTTATTGGCAGAGTTATCATTTCCCCAAATAAATTTAGCACAAAATAAAGAAATAAAAATTGAATTATCATCTATCAATTTTGTTGGAAATAAATATTTTACAACAACAGAGTTGGAAAATGTAATATACTCAAAAGAATCTCCGGGATGGCTCTCCCAATTCTTAAATAGCTTTACAAATTTCGGTAGTCCTCCAACCTATTTCGATTCTTTAGCTATCGATGACGATATTCAATTTCTAGAAAACTTTTATAAGGAAAACGGATTTTTTAAGACTAAAATCAGAGCAAAGTATTCCATAACAAAAGGAAAGAAAAAAGAAGCTACTTTAACATTTTATATTGAAGAAGGACCTCCATCACTAATAAGATACTATAAATATTCCGGTCTTGATAGTCTATCGGAAGATTTTAAAAATAATATTAAAAATCTTATTACCATTGATAGCACTGATCAATATTCTTCGAAATTATTAGAAGACAATAATTACCGGATACTGAGTTTTCTAAAAGACCATGGTTATATGCTTGCAGAATATGCAAAACCTATTGTTGAAATAGACACAATGAAAAACATTGTTGATATTTCTGTGGAATTTAAATTAGGTAAACAATATAAAATTTCCGAAGTAACTGTTGAAAAAACCGGTGTTGGGAAAAACTTAGTTAGTGATGAACTGATAAAAGAAGTAACCAATATAAAACCTAATCATTATTACAGTTATCATGAAATAAAATTAGCACAAGTAAGATTATACAGAACCAATTTATTTTCTTCGGCAGTAATATTGGCAGGCAAACCGGATTCATTATTAAATTTTGTCCCGATTAAAATATCTACCGATGTTGGTTTGCTCAATGAAATTTCCCCTGAAATAATAGGAATAAATGATGATAATACTTTTAAGCTGGGACTAAGTTTAAGTTTTATAAAAAAAAATTTTCTTGGAGACGCACGTAAATTAACAATAAGTACATCTGCTGCCGCAAGAAACATAACAAGGTTTCTAACTAATTTTAGTCTGAATAGCGAGCAAATTTACGGATATGCCGATTTAAGATTAAGTTTGGAACAACCTTTTTTGTTTGGGAAACCTATTAATACCAGACTTGAAACATTTGGCACTGTTGAAAAGAAACAAAATGAATGGAATGCAAATATCTACGGCATTAATCTTAATTTAGATTTTGAATTACCAAAATATGCCTATCTAACTTCGCTTTCCACTTATGCTGAACTGCAAAACTCAAAATATATTTTCCAAGAAAGTTATATCAGAAATATATTTGCCGATTACTTACGCAGAGAAAAATATAATTTATATCCCCAAGGTTCTCTTGTAGATTCTTTAATTACCAATGAACTTGATTCATTAGTAACAGGTTCCAAATCCAGTAATAGTAACAACCTTATTCTTGGTATTAGATTAGGTTCAAATAACACTGATGATCTTTTGTTTCCTACAAGAGGATATTCAATATCTTTATTGCTCGAAGATGGAAATTTACTTCCTTACTTATTAACATCTTTTGATGAAAACAAACAAGCCGCTTATTATAAAATTGTATTAACTTCAACAATGTATCTTCCTTTTTTAGAACAAGGACAAGATGCTTTGGGAATGAAACTAAAAATTGGGAATATTCAAACTTATAAAGGTTTTCCGGTTAACATACCGTTAAACCAAAGATTTTCGGTTGGCGGCAGTAACTCAATACGTGGTTGGAAAGCACGCGATAACACTTTAGCTTTACACGAAGCTCAATTACCGGAAAATCCTACCAAAGAAGAACTGGATAATTATTTTTCACGCGGCATTGCTCCAGGGGGATTTTTCTTATTCGAAGGTTCATTTGAAGCCAGAACACATTTAACAAAAACTATAGGAACAGCTTTATTTCTTGATTATGGAAACGTTTGGTATAATGTAAAAGATTTTAGATTTGATAATATTGCTGTTGCCGCCGGATTCGGATTCAGGTATTATTCCGAGTTTGTTCCGGTTAGAATTGACGTTGGTTTTAAACTTTATAATCCTTACGACAGAAGAAGTTTATTGGAACGTTTTAATGATTCCAGAGGTTTACTAAACAATATGGAAATTCAAATAGGAATTGGAGAAGCTTTCTAAATTATTATCCTTAAATCAAATTGCTTCAACTGATAGTTAATTTTTTTTACAAAACTAGTGTTATGTTAATTTATAAATGACGGTAATCTAAAAACTCACCCCTCCAAAGGAGTCCTTTGGACAACCCCTCTCTTAAAAAGAGAGGGACTGCTCCCTCTC
>JALSNL010000425.1 GCA_026987055.1 Melioribacteraceae bacterium
AACCGGTTTCTTTCTTGCATCAATTGATTTTTTAAGAATAACTACCGAATTGATTTCATTGAAATTCAGTTTAAGTTTTTTTGCCGATTGTTTTTTAATAAACTCATAACTGTCTATAAATTTTGGAGGGATTGTGAGGTCTATTTCTTTTATCATTTTAATTATGTCCCCTATTTATGGAGAAATTTATTAAATTTACGCTTATATGACTGAAACATATTTTTAATTAAACTTGATTTTCATGCAATTATCAATGCGATTGCCAGAAGAGCAGAATTACCATTCACCACAACGAAATCAAAATAGCTTGCATGCTTTCTTTATGACGAAACAGTTTTGCGTAACGCAAGTTAGTAAGATTTAACAAATCCGCCATCGACAAAAATAGTTTGTCCGGTAATATACCCGCCGATTTCCGAGGCTAAATAAACAACTGCCGAAGCTATTTCTTTTGGTTTTCCAAGTCTCTTTAACGGTATTTCATTTGCCATTTGCTCAAGCATTTCTTCTTTTGGAACATTTGCTGCTTTGGCTTTTATTTCTGCAAGTTCTTCCAACCTTCCGGTAAGTGTTAAGCCCGGGGCAACATTATTTACAGTTATGTTATATTCCCCAACTTGATTGGAAAGTGTTTTGGCAAATGCCGTTACTCCACTGCGTAACGAATTTGAAAGCAGTAAATTATCAACAGGTTGTTTAACGGAAATAGAAGTGATATTTATAATTCTTCCCCATTTATTTTTTTTCATATCGGGCAATGCTAATCTTGTAAAACGTACTGCACTTAATAATACTTGATCTAAAGCATTTTTCCAATCTTCATCGTTTAAATCATCAAAGTAGCCGGGCTTTGGTCCGCCACAATTGTTTACAAGAATATTTATAGCACCGAATTTATTTTTCACGGAATTTACCGTATATTCAATTTCGTCATAATTGTTAATATCGCATTTAATATCAAAAATATCCTTGTTATATTTTTCTTTTAATTCTTTGGATGTTATTCCCAATTTCTCTTTATTACTTGAGCAAATGGCAACATTGCAATCTTCTTCAAGAAACATTTCAGCAATTGCTCGCCCAATACCTGAACTTGCAGCAACTACAAGCACGTTTTTATTTTTAAGATTTAACTTCATTCCAATTTTTCTTAATTGTTTTAATTACTCTTTAATTCCGATACAATCCGTTCCGTATCCATTGCAATTACAAGTTCTTCGTTAGTAGGAATTTTCAATACTTTTACTTTGGAATCTTCCGTTGTAATAATCGATTCCTTTTTTGCATTTTTATTTTTTTCATTATCAATTTCAATTCCCAAATATTCCATATCTTTACAAACATCTGCTCTAACTTGAAAAGCATTTTCACCAATGCCTCCGGTAAACACAATTACATCAACACCACCCATTGCGGCGGAATAAGCACCTATATATTTTTTAATTCGATAAGTGTAAACATCATAAGCATATTTTGCTTTTCTATCACCTTCTTCAACAGCTTGTAAAATTTCGCGCATATCACTACTTTCTCCACTTATACCTACTAATCCGCTATGTTTATTTAATAACGTATTTATATCAGGGATTGATAGTTCTTCTTTTGCCATTATATAAGGAATAATTGAAGGATCCAAATCACCGCTTCTTGTTCCCATTAACAAACCTTCCAATGGAGTAAAGCCCATTGACGTATCAATTGAAATACCGTCTTTAATAGCAGCCATACTGCCGCCGTTACCAAGATGTGCAGTTATTATTTTCAAACTATCGTAAGGTTTATCTAATAACTCGGCGGCTCTCTGAGAAACAAACCTATGTGAAGTTCCATGGAAACCATAACGTCTTATTTTGTATCTTTTATAAAGTTTAAAAGGTATTCCGTAAAGATAAGCATGCGGCGGCATATTAGAATGAAAAGCAGTATCAAAAACACCTACTTGTGGTATCTTGGGTAAATGTTCTTTAGCGGCTTTTATACCTTTAAGATTTGGCGGGTTGTGTAAAGGTGCCAATTCAATATTATCTTTTAATGCACGCAATACTTCGTCTGTTATTAATACCGAACCGGAAAATGTTTCGCCACCGTGTACTACTCTGTGACCAACAGCATCAATTTCATTCTTATCTTTTAAAACTCCGTGGTTCGGACTTAACAAAACAGCAATAACATATTCAAGAGCAATTGTATGATCCAATATTTCGCCGACAATTCTAATTTGTTCTCCATCTTTAGGTTTGTGTGTTAGAACAGCACTACTCATCCCAATGCGTTCAATAACTCCTTTTGCTTCGGCAACATTAGTTTTTGTTTCGATTAATTGATATTTAATTGATGAGCTTCCGCAATTTAATACTAAAATTTTCAAATGAATTTCCTTTTTAATTTATTCTATAATTTTTCCGTCTTTATCATATTTAAAAAAACCTTGACCTACTTTTTTTCCGAGTTTTCTTTCACGAACTAATTTTCTTAACAGCGGACAAGGTCTGTATCTCGGTTCTCCAAGTGTTTTCCATAATTGCTCCATCCAAACAAGAACTTCATCCAATCCCATAGAATCGGCAAGTTCCAAAGGTCCCATTTGAAAATTATACCCAAGCTTCATTGCCGTATCAATATCTTTAGCTGAAGCAATTCCTTCCAGCAATATATGCATTGCCTCATTTAACAAAGGAACTATTGCACGCGTTGTTACAAATCCGGGATATTCATAAACCTCAATTGCGGTTTTACCAATATTGGAAGCAAATTTTTTAATTGTTGCAACGGTTTTTTCCGAAGTGTCCATTCCTTTTATTACTTCTACCAGCGGAACTTTGGGAACCGGATTAAGAAAATGAACACCAATTATTTTATCCGGTCTTGTTGTAACTTCCGCTATTGTTGTTAAACTTAATGTGGATGTGTTTGAAACCAAAATAGTTTCCGGTCGCGCAATTTCATCAAGTCTGTTGAATATTAGTCTTTTTAAATGATAATTTTCCGTAACCGATTCGATTATCAAATCACATTCGCTAACTTCGGTTAAGTCCAAATTCCACTGAATTCTACTTAAAATGGATTTCATCTCGCTTTCGGTCATTGCCCAGCGGTCAATTTCGTGGTGTAGATTTGCCTTTATACTTTCTTTTGCCATTTCCAGATGTTTTTCATCTTTTTCAATAATAATAACATCTATACCGGCAGCTGCTACGGTTTGTGCTATTCCTTGTCCCATTACTCCGGCTCCAATAATAGCAACATACTCTATTGTATCCTCTGCTTCGTGGTTGGGCTGTTCGTTTAATAAATCTTCTAATTTCAATTTTTTATTTTCCATAGTATTTCTTTCTATTTTAAATTTAATAAAACGGATTTTACTTTTTAGCTTTGATTATTAAGCAAAATCCGTACCGTAAAAATAGTTACTTAATATTTGATAATCGAAATATTAATAATCTTTTTTATCAAAAATGATAATGCTGAGGTAAAGAATAAGAATTATAAAAAGAGTTGATACCAATAAAGGTTGAAATGAAATTACACGTTGACCGAGAGCCAAATCTTTAGCAATAGAACCAAGCTCCGATGTTTGCGGAACTATATAATATAAAAATTCCAATATATATTTGGTTAATTTACTATCGGTAAACATTGCAACATTTTCTCTTGCACTGAGTAAAGGGGAAAAAATAAAAAAGATTAAATATGAAATCATCATTGACAGAACGGAGCTTTGCGTTAAAATTCCAATTAAAATAATTAAAGCATACAAAGTTGCAAAGGCAAATGTTATTGTTAAAATACTACTAAGGAAATCTATGTTCCAAATTCCGAATTTCACACCTATTAAAAGCCAAATTGAAATTATTAAATAAGCTATATTCGCCAACACAATTAACACTCCGCCTAAAAATTTACCGAGTATTATTTGACTGCGTGAAATAGGTTTGGACAATAACAAATCTATATTTCCTTTTTCCAACATATTCGGAATAAAACCGGAAGCGGAAAAAATTGCAAGAAATAAACCACCGCCAAATAAAGGAGCAATAACAAACAGTTTAAACATTTTTACAATTTCTTTGGAAATGTTAATCACTTCTTTGTTTTGCATTCTAATCATACCGGTTAAATCTTCAAACGGAACAAAAGCAAAGATTCCAGTAAACAGTAAA
Organism: Melioribacteraceae bacterium; assembly: GCA_026987055.1. Taxonomy (GTDB): domain Bacteria; phylum Bacteroidota; class Ignavibacteria; order Ignavibacteriales; family Melioribacteraceae; genus JALSNL01. The sequence goes on from JALSNL010000425.1 coordinate 4,161, forward strand.
ATTACAAACGTGGAAATTGCAAAAAAAGCAATTACAATTTTTCTGGAAAGTGCTTCTCTTACCGTAAATTGTGCAATTGTTAAAATATTTTTCATTTTATCTGCTCTTTTAATTCTTTGTTTCGGTTAAACTTTTAATAAACATATCTTCCAAAGATTCTTTCTTCTGATTAAAACTTGTTATTGTAACGCCAAGTTTTCTTAGTTCGTCCATAAATTTATTAACTTTATCCGTATTTGCATTTTCAAGTGATATTTTCAAGTTGTTAATTTGAAATGTGTATTTCGTTTTCAATTCTTTTACAACTAAATCCGGCAATGTTTCGGAAATGTTTATCTCGAAAATTTCTTTTGAAGTTGTCAATTCTTCAACCGTTCCGAGCTTAATAAGTTTACCTTCGTTAAGCATTCCAACTTTATCGGATACCAATTCAACTTCGGAAAGTAAATGACTGTTTATAAAAATTGTTTTCCCTTTGTTTTTCAGTTCGATTAAAATATCTCTAATTTCCTTCCGCCCGATAGGATCAACACCATCGGTCGGTTCGTCAAGAAAAATAATTTCCGGGTTATGAATCATTGCTTGAGCCAAACCAAGCCTTTGCATCATTCCTTTTGAATATTTTTTAATTTTTGTTTTACGCCATTTTCCCATTTTAACAAGTTGCAGATATTCTTCAATTTCTTTTGATTTTTTTGAAATTTCGTAACCGCTTAGTTTTGCGTAATACATTAAAACATCTTCTCCGGTTAAATAATTCGGAAATTTATGATTTTCCGGCAAGTAACCTACATTTTTTCGTACCAAATAGTTTTTAACATTTTCGCCAAGTAATTTTGCCGAACCGGATGTGGCGGAAACAATACCTAATAAAACTTTTACAAGTGTGGTTTTACCTGCTCCGTTCGGACCAAGCAATCCGAAGATTGTTCCTTTTTCTATATTGAGCGTAACATTCTCAAGTGCTTTAATTTCACCTTTGTTTAATGCTCTTGTCTTATAAATTTTAGTTAAATTTGTTATTTCAATTGCGTACATTCTTTTTCACGTTTTATGTTTTTATTATATATTTTTTACTGGTTGTAAAGATAAACTTATTTGCATTGAATCAGAAATTTTAATTTTAAACTAAATGTTAAAAACGGCTTTAAAAAAATATTTCGGTTTTAATTCTTTTCGTCCCGGACAAGAAGAAATTATCAAAGCAATAATTGAAAATAAAAATGTTTTAGCCGTAATGCCAACCGGAGCAGGCAAATCTCTTTGTTACCAACTTCCCTCGTTATTAAGCGATTCATATTCTATCATTATTTCACCACTTATTTCGTTAATGCAAGACCAAGTAGATTCCATAAATAAAAAAACAATATCCGCAGCTTTTATTAACAGTTCTTTAGACTCCCGAGAAGTAGAAAAAGTTCTGCAAAATTTAAATTCCGGTAAAATTAAAATGTTGTTTGTTGCTCCCGAAAAACTAAATAATCCTTATTTTATTGAACGAATTAAAAATTCCGCACCTTCCTATGTTTTTGTAGATGAAGCACATTGCATAAGTGAATGGGGACACAATTTTAGACCAAGCTACCGTAATATTAAATTATTTACAGATGCGATTAATGTAAATAAAATTTCTGCATTTACTGCAACTGCAACGCCGGAAGTAAAAACAGATATAATACAACAACTTAATCTAAAAGATGCGGAAGTTTTTTCTTACGGCTTTGAAAGGAACAATCTTTTTCTAAATGTAATTACTACCAAAAACAAAAAGGAAAAAACTTTACAACTCCTTAAAGAAGAAAATGGGACTTCTATTATCTATACAGCAACAAGAAAAAATGCCGAAGAACTTGCTGCATACTTAAAACTTAAAGGAATAAATACCGAACACTATCATGCTGGTATAACAACGGAATTAAGGAAAATAATTCAAGATGATTTTATAAAAAATAAAATAAAAGTTATTGTTGCAACCAATGCTTTCGGTATGGGAATAGACAAAGAAGATGTTCGCCTTGTTATTCATTACAATATACCGGGTTCAATAGAAAATTTATATCAAGAATTCGGAAGAGCCGGTAGAGACGGTAAAGATGCTCAAGTTTATCTTTTTTATTCTGCCAAGGATAAATATTTGCAAGAGTTTTTACTTCAAACAAATTATCCTACATACGAACAGATAAAAATATGTTATCAAACAATTTGTGATTTTCATAAAATAGCTGTTAACACAAAACCTGAAGGTCAGTTTATTATAAATGAAAAACTCCGTCAGTTGCTTCAAAATAATTCGATTCCCAAAGGAATGATTCCAACAATTTTGAATACTTTAGAACTGAACAAATATCTTAAAGTTGCTTCAACATTTACATCAATACGGACTGCAAAGTTTCTTTTAACGCAAGAAAAATTAAAACAATATGTTAAAACTCAATCTAATAAAGAATTAAAAAATTTTATTTTGGCTTTAGTAAAAGTTTACGGAAATAATATTTTTAATTCAAAACAAGAAGTTGAACTTACAGTATTGCATAAACAGCTTCAATATTCTTATGAAAAATTTGATATTTTATTCAGCCGCTTGCAAAACTATGGAATAATAGAATTTGAAAAGCCCTCGCCTTTTTTAAAAATTGAATTTTTACAGGAAAGAGTTCAAATTGATAAACTTAGAATTGATAAAA
>JALSNL010000426.1 GCA_026987055.1 Melioribacteraceae bacterium
ACCTGCAGCTTTTTTAGCATTATTTTTTTTTGCAGATTCTTTAGCTGTACTCTTTTTAGTTTTAGGTTTTGCTTTTGTATCTTTTGTTGTTTTTGCCATAATAGCTCTCCTCTAAGTCTAAATAACCTTACTGATGGTTATTTTGCATTTATATTCCCCAATATTTAGCTCCTCACTATTTCCATCAATCGCGTTGCTACTCAACGAATCAGCTAAAACTTCATTCGAAATATAACTATTAAAATTATTAATATACTTTTCTAACTCGTCAGTTGTTTCAAAACTGACATTTATTCTATCGGTAATATCCAGATTGAAATTTTTACGCATATTTTGAACGCGATTAACAAATTCTCTGGCATAACCTTCGCCTAATAATTCTTCATCCAATTCACTATCAATTGCAACGGTAATTCCGCCTTCGGATTCAACTACCCAGCCTTCAATTTCCGTACTTATAATTTCCACATCTTCGGTAGTTAATTCAATTTCCTTATCTTCAATTGTTACTTTAAGTTTTCCTTCCGTTTCCAATTCAGCTATTTCTTCTTTTGAAAGTTGTTTAATTCTTTCAGCCAATTGTTTCATCATTTTGCCATATTTTGGACCCAAGGTTTTAAAGTTAGCTTTGGCACTTTTATTTACAATGGAAGAATCGTCTTTAAGAACAACCAACTCTTTAATGTTTACTTCTTCCAAAATTACATCTTTCATACTTTCAACAGCTTCTCTTTTTGCCGGGTCAATAGCAATCATAATTTTACGTAAAGGTTGTCTTACTTTCAAATTGGATTTTGCACGCATGGCTCTTGTTAAATAAACAACTTTTTGTGCAATTTCCATTTTTTCTTCCAAATCCGGATTTTTATACAATGTTTTAGGAAACTCAACCAAGTGCACCGATTCATGTTTTTCCAAACCGGTAACCGCATTTAAATTACGATAAATCTCCTCGGTAATAAAGGGAGCAAAAGGAGACGCAAGTTTGGCAACGGTAATCAAACATTCGTAAAGTGTTTGATAAGCAGAGGTTTTGGATTTATTAATTTCTGATTTCCAAAATCTTCTTCTGCTTCTTCTTACATACCAGTTGGATAGTTCATCAATTGTAAAATCTGAAACTAGTCTTGCCGCCTTGGTAACATCGTAATTATCCATATAGTTTTTGTAATCTTCAATAACGGTGGATAGTTTGGCAATTATCCATCTGTCAATTTCCGGTCTTTCTTCGTAAGGGATTTTTTCTTCGGAGAAATTAAAGCCGTCTATATTTGCATACAAAACAAAGAAAGAATATGTATTAACCAAAGTACCGAAAAATTTTCTTTGTACTTCTACAATACCGTTTTCATCAAAAAGTGTTGTACGCCAAGGCGGACTTCCGGTTACCAAATACCAACGTGTTGCATCAGCTCCGTATTTATCGAACAATTGAAACGGATTAACGGCATTGCCTTTAGACTTGGACATTTTTAAACCGTTTTTATCCAAAATCAATTCATTTACAATTAAGTTTTTATACGCTATACTATCAAACAACATTGTAGCAATTGCGTGCATTGTATAGAACCAACCTCTTGTTTGATCTATTCCTTCGCAAATAAAATCCGCAGGAAAACTCTTTTCGAAAAGTTCTTTATTTTCAAACGGATAATGAAGTTGGGCAAAAGGCATTGAACCGGAATCGAACCAAACATCAATAAGTTCCGGTGTGCGTTTATAGGTTTTACCGTTTTTCTCAAAATATATTTCATCTACAAACGGTTTATGTAAATCTATTTCCGTTTCATCCAAATCGGCTACTTTAATATTTTTACCGTCTCTAACAACATAACCTTCTTTTAGTTCCTCAATACTTCCAACGGCAAACATATCTTTGCCATCTTCGGTAACCCAAATAGGCAAAGGAGTTGCCCAAAATCTATCTCTGGATAATGCCCAATCTTTATTTTCTTCAAGCCAATTTCCAAATCTACCCGAACCAACTTCGGGCGGATACCAATTGATTTCTTTGTTAAGTTGAACCATTCTATCTGCAACGGAAGTTGTTTTAATAAACCATGATTCCCTTGCATAATAAATTACCGGAACATCATCGAACCGCCAACTGAAAGGATAGGTATGTACAATGGTTTCCTTTTTGTAAAGTTGACCTTTTTGTTTTAGCATATAAATTATATCCGGATCGGCATCTTTAACAAATTTTCCTTTTAAGTCGGGAACATCGTCTGTAAATAATCCGCCTCTTGTAACAGGTTGAAGAAACGGTAAATTATATTTTTTAGAAACTTCGTAATCATCGGCACCAAAAGCAGGAGCTAAGTGAACAATACCGGAACCGTCACCGGTGCTAACAAAATCAGCTTCTATTACATAAAATGCTTTTTTATCAACTTTAAGATAATCGAAAAGTTGTTCGTAATGTTGTCCTACTAAATCACTGCCTTTATATTCTTCAATAATTTCATATTCATTTTTTAATACGGAAAGTCTTTCTTTAGCTAATATTATTAGTTTTCCGTCTGTTTTTACTTTTACATAATCAATATCTTTTCCTACAGCAATAGCTACATTCGATATAAGTGTCCACGGCGTTGTTGTCCATACCAAAAAGAATGTTTCTCCGTCTTTGGTCAATTCGGATTCTTCCAATTTAAGTAAAATATACACGGAAGGATCTTTTGTTTCTTTATAACCCAGCGCTAATTCGTGGGAAGAAAGTACGGTTTCGGAACGCGGACATTGCGGAACAATTTTATAATCTTTAAATATAAGACCTTTATCGAATAAAGTTTTTAATGCCCACCAAACCGATTCTATATAATCGGTTGTGCAAGTTACATAAGCATCGTCAAGATTTAGCCAGTATCCCATTCTTTCGGTCATTTGTTCCCATAAATCTTTATAGGTAAAAACCGAATTCAAGCAAGCTTTGTTATATTTACCAACTCCGTATTCGGGAATTTCACTTTTGCTTTTTATTCCAAGTTGTTTTTCAACTTCAATTTCAACGGGTAAACCATGAGTATCCCAACCGGCTTTTCTTTTAACTTGATAACCTTGCATGGTTTTATAACGACAAACCAAATCTTTTAAAGTTCTTGCCATTACATGATGCAAACCGGGTTTTCCGTTTGCTGTTGGCGGACCTTCGTAAAAAGTAAACGGTTTATTACTGTCCCGTTGTTCAATACTTTTTTCAAAAATTTTATTGTTTTTCCAAAATTCAATAATTTTTTGTTCTATTTCAGAATAGTTAACACGTTCAGAGTATTGTTTAAATTGTTTTTCCATAATTTCAATAATTATTTTTTTTAATATTTATAAATTATAAATCCATTGATTTTTTAGTTGCTTCCAAAACAATTTTATCTGCTTTTACGTTGGCTTCTCTTATAATTAAATCGGATTCTTTGAGAGCATTATTTTTTATTTGCTCGTGATCTATCATATTTAATTTTTCAATTTCATGTTGGAGCGTAAGAAGTTCCGATATTGCCATTCCGAATATGCTCATTACACCTAATAAAATATTTCTAAGAGAATATAAAATAATATTTTCAAATAATAAGTTGCCGGTTCTAAAATAGTCACTGAAAAAAGAAACTAATATTGCACTAACAACTGTTGTTGAAACAATAACGGCTACAATTATTTTACCACCTTTTACCCAACCGAAAATATTATTGGTTATCCAACCGCTTGCAAAAACAAATAATGATAAAATAAACCAAACCACAAAGTTAATAATCTCCGAATCAAAAAGTTTGGTATTTAAAAAATTTGACAAGAAAATCAAGACCGCAACCAAAACGGGTATTAAGTAATATAATATTTTTTTTATCATTATAATTGTCTGATAACTTCTTTCATAATTAAGGTCATTTTGGGCTCGGCTTCCATTGCCGTTGCAATTATTTCTTGAACATTAACAGGTTTTAGGGAATCGGGGAAACACTCATCTGTAATTATACTAAAACCTAAAACTTTAATTCCCATGTGGTTGGCAACTATATTTTCGGGAATTGTTGACATACCAACTACATCGGCACCGGTTGCTCTTAAAAATCTATATTCGGCTTTTGTTTCCAAATTTGGACCGGTAACAGCAACGTAAACACCTTTTTGTAATTTAATATTGTTCTCGAGTGCAATTTTCTCTGCAAGTTCAATTAATTCCAAATTATAAGGTTCACTCATATCCGGGAAACGTGGTCCAAGTTCATCTTCATTTTTGCCAATTAAAGGATTATCACCAAGAAGATTTATATGGTCAAGCATAATCATTATATCACCCCGCTGATAAATAGGATTCATTCCACCGCAAGCATTGGAAATAAGCAGAGTTTTTACACCAAGAAATTTCATTACTCGTATAGGATAAGTAATTTGCTGCATTGTATAACCTTCGTAGTAATGAAAGCGACCTTGCATTGCTACAACATTTTTGCCGTTAATTTTACCGAAAATTAATTTTCCTTCGTGAGATTCCACAGTTGATAGTGGAAAATGCGGAAGCTCGCTATATTTAATTTCATGTTCAATTTCTATTTCGTTAACAAGTCCGCCTAAGCCGGTTCCCAAAACAATACCTACTTCATATTTATCAGAGGTTTTTTCTTTTATTACATTTAATGTTTCTTCAATTTTTTTAAGTAGTTCACTCATGTTTTATCCGATATATTTTTAATTGTAATTTCTTTTTCCGAAAATTGCAGTTCCAATTCTAACTATGGTTGCACCTTCTTCTATTGCAAGTTCAAAATCGTTTGTCATGCCCATTGAAAGATGTTTTAAGTTGTAACCTTCGCTGTTAAATTTATCAAATATATTTTTAAGTTGTTTAAATGAATTTCTAATTTCATTTTCATTATTTGTAAAAGGAGCCATTGTCATAAAACCTTGCACATTTAAATTTTCAGCATTTTTACAAAAATCCAATACTTCTTTAATCTCGTCTATATTAACCAAACCGGTTTTTGTTTCTTCGTAAGAAGTTTTTATTTCTAACAATATGTTTTGAATTTTATTTATATTTTTTGCTCTTTTATTAATTTCTCCGGCTAATTTTAATGTATCTACCGAATGAATTAAACTTGCATAAGGCACAACATCTTTAGCTTTCTTAGTTTGTAAATGTCCTATAAAATGCCAGTTTATTTCTTTGCTTAATAATTGAGCTTTTTGTTGAAATTCAGGAGTTCTATTTTCGCCAAAATCTCTTATCCCAAAATCAAATGCTTCTTTAATTGCTTCAACAGGTTTTAGTTTTGAAACAGCTACCAATGTAATTTCATTTGATTTTCTGCCGACACTTGCGGCTTTTTGCTCAATTCTGGTTATAATATTTTTTATATTTTCTTCAATCATACTTTTTGAATTATGAAGTGAGAATGTATTCATATTAGATTTGAAAATCAACTAAAAACTAATTAAACAAAAAGGGGCAATTTAGCCCCTTTTAATTTTATTATTTATAGAAAAACAATTTACTAACTGCAGCCGGTTGTTGCACCGCATGTTTCGCATTTAAGACAAGTTCCGTTTCTTACCATGGTTAAACTTTGACATTCGGGGCAAACATCTCCTGTATAACCTCTTACTCTGGCATCTTGCACTTTTTTAGACATTATTGCAACTTGGCTTTTTGCTTTTGATGTTTTTCTACTTCCGTTACTTGTTGGAATTTTATGTGATTTTTTATCCAAATCTATTACACGTTCACTAATAATTTCTTCACTTTCAAAATCGGGCTCTATGTTAGCTTTATTATTGGATGCATTTTCCAAATCTTCTTCTTTTACATGCGATAAATCATTTCTACCCAAATAAGATACTGCTAATTCTCTAAAAATATAGTCAATAATGGATGTTGCCATTTTAATTCGTTTATTACCGGTTACCATTCCGCTGGGTTCAAATTTAGTAAATACAAAAGCATCAACAAATTCTTCCAATGGAACACCATGCTGCAAACCTAAGGAAATAGCAATTGCAAAATTGTTAAGCAAACTTCTTACGGCAGCACCTTCTCTGTGCATATCAAGGAATATTTCGCCTAACTGCCCGTTTTCATATTCACCGGTTCTTATATAAACTGTTTGTCCGCCAATTTTAGCTTTTTGTGTATAACCTGATCTTCTATCCGGCAATCTTCTTCTTTTAGCAATGTATCTATGAATTATACGTTCGGCAACTTTAATTATCTCACTTTTTTCACTTTCTTTTTCTTCTTTGTCTTCATCAAAATCTTCATCAAAAATTGTATTTAACGGTTGAGATAATTTTGAACCGTCTCTGTATAAAGCATTAGCTTTTAATCCTAATTTCCATGATTTCATATAAGCATCTTTTATAGCATCAATATCGGCTTCGTGTGGTAAATTTACTGTTTTGGAAATAGCTCCGGAAATAAAAGGTTGAGCTGCTGCCATTAGATTAATGTGTGCATCGGCTTTAATAAATCTTGTTCCTTTTTTACCGTTTTTATTTGCCGTATCAAAAACCGCATAATGTTCAGGCTTTAGGAAAGGAGCTCCTTCAACTGTCATAGTTCCGCAAACATAATCATTTGCATTGGAAATTTCTTCTTTAGTAAAACCTATCTGTTCTAATATATTTAGATCAAAGTCTTCAAGTTGCTCATCAGTTAGACCTAAAACGTTTTTACAGAAATCATCACCAAGTGTATATCTATTAATTGCAAATGATAAATCAAAAACAGATGGCAGCATAGATTCAATCTTAAATAGTAGCTCATCTGTAAAACCTTTTGCTTTTAGTGATTCTTTGTTAATATAAGTACATCCG
>JALSNL010000427.1 GCA_026987055.1 Melioribacteraceae bacterium
GCTAATTTTATCTTGTGCGTAAATTTTATCGAAAACATCATAAGGTTTTACACCATGTTCCAAAAGTATGGCAACTTTTCTGTGAAGTTCCGCTGTGGTTTTAGGAAATCTGAATGAACCGGTGTCCGTCATTATAGCTGCATATAAAGCTTGAGCAATTTTTTTAGTTAATTTAATTTCGGATTGTGATAAAATAAAATCAAGAATAATTTCTCCGGTAGAAGATTTGGTTTTATCCAAGAATTTATACTTCGTAAAATTTTCCGGTTGTAAATGATGATCAATACAAATTTTTGTTCCGGTAAATTCTCTGAAATATTTTTCCATTCTAACAGTTCTTCTCAAATCATTATGGTCAAGAAAAATTGCCGCATCAAAACTCTTAAAGAACTTCAGATGTTTTTTTTCATCAAACTTTTTAATAAAATTTTTAGCATTCAAAAATTCCAAATTGTAAGGAATTGAACTTGTATTTATAATTACAAATTTTTTACCGAGTTGTTTCAGTATTTCTGCAACAGCAATTTCGGAACCGATTGCATCTGCATCGGGATTAACGTGACAAGTAATAATAAATTTATTATGTAGCTTTAGTAATTCAAAAAGTTTTGAGTAGTTTATCATTTTTTAATAATATTTACAATAAGTTAAATTCCAATTTATTACATTTAAGATAGTAATGAACAATATGCAAATTAATTCTCTGGAAAACTTTCATAGTCCCTTTACTATATTTATGGCATAAATCAAATCGGTTTAATTTTTATACATACAAATATGCCGGACAAATGTCCGGCATAAATTTATAATACTTAAAAGTAAAGTTACTAACCTTTTACTTCCCAAGTATTTCCACTAAATAATAATGATTCCAAATCACCTTTACCCAGCTTTTCTGTAACAGTAGTTATTTGGTTTTCCAGAGCTTCATTATAAGTTTCTTTCAATACTTGTCTGAACACACCAAACGGAGTTGGAAGATTCGGATCATCAGTCATGTGAGAAAGAATAAAAGCACGAACGGGACTTTCATCTGTTTCATTATGTTTAATAATATCGTCTTCCGTATATTTCCCATCTTTAAGACTAACCACCTTAGGTTCAAATCCTTCAAGAATAATTCCTTTATCACGCTCTTTACCAAAAATCATTGGTTTATCGTGTTCCAAATAAATAGTGGTTTCTGCTTTTGTTTCTTTTTCAGTTAATTCATCAAAAGCTTTATCATTAAATATAACGCAATTTTGATAAATCTCCAGAAAAGCCATGCCTTTATGTTTTCCTGCACGTTCAATCATTTTTTGTAAATGTTTAGGATCTCTATCCATTGCGCGGGCAACAAAAGTAGCATTGGAACCAAGCGCCAATGAAGTTGGATTAAATGGGTAATCTATAGAACCATAAGGAGAACTTTTTGTAATTTTTCCTCTTTCGGATGTAGGAGAATATTGGCCTTTTGTTAAACCGTAAATTTCATTATTAAACAGTAACATTTTCATATCAATATTTTTTCTACAAGCATGAATAAAATGATTACCGCCAATACTCATTAAATCACCATCACCTGTAGCAACCCAAACAGAAAGTTCCGGATGCGCAATTTTCAATCCCGTTGCAATTGCAGGTGCTCTACCGTGAATTGAATGAAAACCGTAAGTATCCATATAGTAAGGGAAACGGCTGGAACATCCGATACCGGAGACCCAAACAAAATTTTCTTTTTCAATTCCAAGAGTTGGGAAAACCCTTTGAACTTGAGCAAGTATGGAATAATCCCCACAACCCGGACACCATCTAACATCTTGATCAGATTTAAAATCCTTTGGGGTTAGCTTCATTTCGTTAACATTTATTTTATTAGTCATTGCTACCTCCAAGAATTTCTTCTATTTTTTCTTTTACATCATTTATTTTGAAAGGTAAGCCTCTCATTTTGTTAAACTGAATAGTATCAACTATATAAGTACTTCTTAATATTTTTGACAATTGACCAAGATTTATTTCCGGGACAAGTATTTTATCGAACTTGGAGAGAACATCACCTAAATTTTTAGGGAAAGGATTTATATATTTAAGGTGTATTCTTGAAACTTTAAAACCATCTTGTCTTGCTCTTGTAACAGCTTCGGTTAAAGTTCCGCTGGTTCCACCCCAACCAACAACAAGAAGTTCGCCCTCCTCTTCTCCGTCAACAACAACATCAGAAATATCGAGAGCAATTTTTTCAATTTTTTCTTGTCTTATTTTACACATTAAATCATGGTTTTCGGGCTCATAACTAACATTCCCGGTAATATTTGCTTTTTCCAATCCACCAATTCTATGTTCCAACCCTGGAGTTCCCGGTGTAGCCCAAGGACGTGATAAATTTTCATCTCTTGAGTAAGGTTGGAATCCTTCAGGATTTGTTTCAAGTTCATGATTAAACTTAGGCAACTCACTTTCGTGTGGAACCCTCCAAGGTTCTGTTCCATTTGCAATGTAACCATCTGTTAATAAGATTACAGGAACCATAAATTTCATTGCAATACGCGAAGCTTCCATAGCCATATAAAAACAATCCGATGGTGTTGAGGCAGCTAAAACTGCTACAGGTGATTCACCGTTTCTTCCGTACATTGCTTGTAATAAATCAGCTTGTTCGGTTTTTGTAGGTAAACCGGTACTTGGTCCGCCTCTTTGAACATTAACAATCACAATAGGAAGTTCGGTCATTACTGCCAAACCGGCTGCTTCTGTTTTTAATGCAAGCCCGGGGCCACTTGTTGTAGTAATAGCAAGCGAACCTCCAAATGCTGCACCAATTGCGGAGGCAATCCCTGCAATTTCATCTTCCGCTTGGAATGTTTTAACTCCAAAATTTTTATATTTTGTTAAGTAATGCAAAATATCCGAAGCAGGTGTAATAGGATAAGAACCTAAATACAATTGATGTCCGCTTTGTACGGATGCGGCTACAAAACCTATAGCTGTGGCTTCATTACCTGAAATACTTCTATATGTTCCTGCCGGTAGTTTTGCAGGTTGAACTTCATATCTTGTTGTAAAAATTTCTGTAGTATCACCATAATAATAACCGGCTTTAAGTGCCTTCTTATTCGCTTTGGCAATTTCAGGTTTATTTTTAAATTTTTGGTCCAACCATTTTATTGTTGGTTCCATTGGGCGACTAAACATCCAATACATCATACCTAATGCAAAAAAGTTTTTGCTTCTTACAACATCTTTAGCCGAAATTTCGCAATCTTTTAATGCTTCTTTAGTCAATGTGGTAATTGGTACTTCATAAACTTTGTAACCATTTAACGAACCATCTTCTAAAGGATTAGAATCTAAAACAGCTAATTTTAAATCTTTAGCTTTAAAAGAATCGGTATTAACAACAATTGCAGCTCCTTTTTTAATTGTTGGCAAGTATTTTTTTAACGCGGCAGGGTTCATTGCTACTAGAACATCCGGGCTATCACCCGGGGTATGAATATCTGTAGAACTAAATTTTAATTGAAAACCACTTACACCATAAATGGTTCCAATAGGTGCACGGATTTCTGCAGGATAATCAGGTAGAGTATTTAAGTCATTACCCAATGAAGCAGTGGTATTACTAAATTGTGTACCTGTTAACTGCATTCCGTCACCGGAATCTCCGGCAAACATAACAGTTACTGTATCCAAACTTTCTACCGGAGTTGTTTTTTCATTTTCCATTTTAAGTATCTCTTAAAAAATTAATATTAGTGAATTAAAATATTATTGAAACATATAAAAGGTTTAAAATAACTTCAACTTTTAAATCATTAAATAAATTGAATTATTTTATACTATCAAAGTACTTTATTTAATTTTTCCTTTTTTTTATTAAAAACCTCCAATCTTTTTAAGTGCATCAAGTACAATTCCCGGAGTAATTATTTCCGGTAATATTTGAGGTTCTTCATTTTCTTTTCCGCTATACAAAACATAAAGAGGAACACTATTTCTACCAAACTTAGCAAGTTCTTTTGTTATCATTGCATCACTGTTTGTCCAATCGGCTTTTAACATAACTACGCCCAATTTCTTGAATGCCTTCTGAACATCTTCGGAACCAAAAGCAACTTTTTCATTAACTTGACAACTTAAGCACCAAGCTGCTGTAAAATCTATAAAAACAGGTTTCCCTTCTTTAAGACTATTACTTAATAAGTCCGGTGTGAATTTTTGCCATTTGATATTACCTTTTTCTAAACTTTGATTAACCGTAACATTGGTATCTATAAATTTAAAAGCAAATACAACACCGCCAATTATAAACAAGGCTGTTAAAATCATAGCTTTTACTCTTGTGGGTTTAGGTTTTGCAATATTTCCCCAACGACCGAAAATCCAACCTCCGATACTAACAATTATAAAAGCTGCCAATAAAATTAATAATCCTTCCGCACCAACTTGTAAACTAAATACCCAAAGCAACCATAAAACAGTTGCCATTAATAAAAATCCCATAAACTGTTTAAATGATTCCATCCAAGCACCCGGACGCGGAACATATTTAACCAATGCAGGAACAGTTGTAAGCAGCAAATACGGAAGTGCCATTCCAAGCCCCAACATTGCAAAAATGAGTAATGCTAAAACTGTAGGTTGGCTTAAAGCAAAACCTAAAGCAGAGCCCATAAACGGTGCGGTACAAGGTGTTGCAACAACTGTTGCTAAAATTCCACTACTGAAAGAACCTATAAATCCCGTATCGTTAGAAGATGATTGTCCTACTGCTGTTAGTGAAGTACCAATTTCAAAAACACCAAACATACTTAGACCGAATAGGAAAAGTAAGATTGTTAGAAGAATAATAAATGCAGGAGATTGTAATTGAAATCCCCAGCCTAATTGTTCGCCACCGGCTCTTAACAAAAGTAAAATACCGGCTAATATTAAAAAAGAAGAAACTACACCTAATGTAAAAGCAATTCCGTGATTAATTCTTTTCTTACTATCTTCACCGCTTTGCTGAACGATGCCCAAAATTTTTAATGAAAGGACCGGCAAAACACAAGGCATTAGATTTAATATTATTCCACCTAAAAAAGCAGAAAGAAGAGCAATCCAAATACCAATTGGTTCTTCGTCCGATTTTATTGGTGTTGTTACACTTTCTTTTTTGGAACTATCTATTTTCTCAAAATTGATTTTTCCGAAAATATCATTTTTATTTTCTTTAATAGCAATACTGCCGGCAACTACATCAAAAGAAATTGTATCTATAATTGTTTCAGGCGGCATACATGTTTTATCATTACAAGCTTGATAAGTAACTTTCACCACAATATTTTTATTACCAAGTTCAACATCTTTAGGTATTTTCACTACACTACCAAACACCGGATTCCCTTCAAATACAGAAACCGGTTCTTCGGAAAATTCCAATTTAATATCTTCAGGTTTAGGAAAAATTATCTCATTTTTTTCTTTATTGAAATCAGTTGTTACGGAAATCTGAATTGGAATTAGAAATTCATCATGTGGTTTATTAGAGTTGACATGCCAGCCGTCTTTTATATTTAATTGTAAAGCCAAAATAATGCCGCCATCTTGATGGGCTTGTTCAGCGGATTTATATATTTTTAATTTCGCTACTTTTTCATTCTTAAAAAAGTTTAACTGCGCATTCATACTACCGAACAACAATATAAAGAATACTACAAAAATTTTATATTTTGTCTTCATTGATAGACTCCTATACATATTATATATTTAAAATTATATTCTCCAACCTTGCACAATCGGGAAACGTCTTCCATACCCAAAAGCTTTTTTAGAAACTCTTAAAACCGGTGCAGCTTGTTTTCTTTTAAATTCATTTCTATCAACCATTCTTAAGTATTTTTTTACAAGTTCTTTATCACCTATTGCTTTGCTAATTTCTTCAATTTCTTTATATTCTTCCAAATAAAGTTGTAAGATTTGATCTAAAACTTTATAAGGAGGCAGAGAATCTTCATCCTTCTGATCAGGTCGTAATTCTGCCGAAGGAGCTTTGTCTATTATAGTCTGAGGAATAATTTCTTTATCCTTGTTGATAAAGTTAGCTATTTTGTAAACTTGGGTTTTGTAAACATCGGCAATAACTGCCAGTGCTCCGTTCATATCGCCATACAAGGTTGCATAACCAACCGCCATTTCCGATTTATTTCCTGTTGTACATAACAAGTAACCGAATTTATTAGACAATGCCATTAATAAGGTTCCTCTAATTCTTGCTTGCAAATTTTCTTCGGTCACATCAGGTTTTGTATTTAGAAAAGAAGCGGATAAAGCTTTTAAGAATTCATTAAACACACTTTCTATAGGAATAGTTTCCGATGATATTTGCAAGTTTTCTATCAACTTTTCGGAATCCGTTATACTTCCCTTGCTTGAATACTGAGAAGGCATCATTACAACATGCACATTTTCATTCCCAAAAGCTTGAACAGCAATATAAGTTACAAGTGCAGAATCAATTCCACCGCTTAGCCCAACCAATGCTTTTTTGAAACCGGTTTTAGCAGCATAATCTTTTAATCCAAGTATTAAAGCATTTAGTATTTCTTCACCATAGCTTTTTTCAATATTTACAAGAGGTTTATAATTTGCTTTGGTATCAAATATAAAAAAATCTTCTTCAAAATTTTTTCCTACCTTAACCAATTCTCCATTGCCATTCATACATAAACTTGCGCCGTCAAAAACCAAATCTGTTTGAGCACCAACACAGCTTACATAGGCTAATGGAATATTATTAGTTTTGGTTAAAACAGAAAGCATC
>JALSNL010000428.1 GCA_026987055.1 Melioribacteraceae bacterium
TATTATTCCCTTAGCCGGTGTTGGTTTTGCCAAATTAAAATTATATGTTAAATTTAAATTCCACGGAATTGAAAAATCCGCTTCGTCATCTTCATCGGCATAAAGATTTGTATAATTTCGTTCTCTACCTTGAAGAATTCCTGTTCTTTCGGAAGTGTTTTCTTTCTTTTTTTCTTTACCTTTAAGTTTATCGCCGGAAATACTTGCCGATATTGAAAATCTTAAATTTGTTAACCGGAATAACCCTTTACCTTCCGAAGCCAAATATTTATTTATTTTTCTTTTGTTATCGTTAAAATCATAAAAAGTATATGCGGAAGAACCGGAAAAGCTTAAAATATCTGCAATTTTTGTTCTAAACCTTACGCTTAAGTCGGATAATCTTAAACTATCCGCAGCAAAATTATAACCGCCGGAAAAATCTAAATTAAGCAAATTAATTTTTTCAGATTTGGAAGTTGTGTCAGTTGGATCTTCCATAGTTTTCATTTCAAATCTGTTACCAAGCGAAAAATTTATGCTTTGTGATTCACCTCTTGAAACACCGCCAAATACTTCGCCGGAATATGGATCGTATCTTTCATAAGTTCCATCGGATTTCTCAATTGAATCGTAATAACCCCAGCTGCTTTTTGAATAATCGGGTCTGTAATTATATGATACGGATGGTGTAACTGTGTGTCTAATTGCTTCAATTCCTAAAATTCTTGGTTGCATCATTCCGTATAATTTGGTTGATGTTGATAAGCTAAAATCAAAAGTTCTAATCATATTAATATCGTGAACTTCCCTTTCCAAAACCGTATCGTGTGCTGCAATATTGTTTATTGTTTGTCTGAAACTGTTTAAACTTTGTACATCACTTATTTGTTCTACATATCTTTGTGTTTTTTTATTATACCATTTTTCCACATAACTTAATCGCGGCGAAATATTAAAGTAACCGATTTTAGGTGTTGCTCCTACACTAATATTATGTTGGATACCACCGTGAATACTTAAATTATCATCTATTTTTCTTCTTGTATTTCTAAATTCGCCTCTGTAATTATAACCTATATATTCATACCACCTTTGATCTCTGGCAGAACTATTTTTTCTTTTAAATGGATATGTTTGAGATTTGGAAAATGAAATACTTGGCAAAACTTCCGTAACATTGCCGGTCTGTAAATTCTGCACTCTGCTGTAGCTTAATGTTAAACTATTACCGGATTCATCCCAACGTTTTGATAATGTTGCGTTTGAAGTAATATCTGTTTTTAACAAATTATTGTAACTGACGCTATTATTTTTTATAAAACCACCTGTTTGAAATTGTAAGTTTGCATCCAAACGCAGCGTAGGTGTAAACACTTGGTTATGATTAAAAGCCACACTCCAATCTGTTTGTACGGATTTATCAGGATCATTATCTTCACCAATTGTTATATTGGAATAATTCGCATTAAAACTTCCGCTAAAGTTATACTTTTTATTATATCTGAATCTGCTTCTTACTCTGTAACCGCCGCGCGTATAATAATCTCCTGTTAAAGCTAAATCCGTATAATCACTTAATGCAAAATAATATCCGAAGTTTCTGAAGTAAGAACCTCTGTTTCTTGTTGTTCCGTAACTTGGTGTTATAATTCCGGAACGTCTTCCTTTTTCATTAGGAAAAACAGCAAAAGGTATGGGAAGCGGCAAAGGAACACCACCGATATGCATAAAAATCCATTTGGCAATAATTTTATCTTTTTGCATTACTTTCATTTGTTTGGCACTAAAGTAAGTACTTGGGGTATCACCTTCGCAAGTTGTATATATTCCTTCTTTAATAAAGTAAGTATTTTCATCAACTTTTTTTACAGCTTTACCTTCGTAACGTGCTTCTCCTTTTTTGTTTTTTGCAGCAGATATAAAACCTTTTTTAGTTTTAAAATTATATTTTAGTTTATTACCTTCATAAGTTTCGTCTCCTTCGGTAAGAACAGGAGTTTGTGCTATTTTGTTTTTTAAACTGTCTTCTGTTTGAAACGTACCTTCTGCAGCTAAATCACTTGTTTCAAAATTAACATCAATTTTACCGCCTTTAAGAACAGTATTTTTATATTTCAATTCTCCTGTTCCGTAGATGTACATTTTTTTATTGTTTAAGTCAAAGGTAAGAGAATCTTCTGCACTGCTGTAAATTATATCATCCACATCAAAAGATTTTTTTTTAGTGGAATCGAATTTGGATACAATACTATTAGTTAATACCGTATCTTTTCTGACTAATGATTTAAGAGAATCAGCCGAATAAGCTTGGGCAAACAAATTTACGCCCCAAAACAGTATAATAATTATGATTCTCTTCATTGTAAGGTTTGATTAAAAATGTAAAATATTTTATTCATACAAAACTAATGAAGATGCACCTTTAATTCCCGCATTATTTTTTAATTCGGCTCGTATAACTTTTATGTTTTTCCGCATTGGTATTAATACACGGGATTTTA
This sequence comes from Melioribacteraceae bacterium, assembly GCA_026987055.1. GTDB lineage: Bacteria > Bacteroidota > Ignavibacteria > Ignavibacteriales > Melioribacteraceae > JALSNL01. The sequence goes on from JALSNL010000428.1 coordinate 2,484, forward strand.
ATGTTTTCTTTACGGAAGCGAATAAAGGTCTGCCGAAACCGGCTACACCACCACCAATTATTATAGTTCTGATATCAAGCAGATTAACAACCGAAGCTAATCCGTAGCCTAAATATTCGCCAAGTTCTTCAATTATTTTTATAGAAAACTCGTCGCCAAGTAAAGAAGCATCGTGAATAATTTTAGGGTTAAGTCCTTTTGGATTGTTACTAATTAGTTTATGCAAGAGAGAAGATTTATTTTTTTTTAATTTTTCCGAAACATTTTTAATTACATATTTATTACCAAGATATGTTTCCAAACAACCGTAAGAACCGCATTTACATTTTGGTCCGTTATAATCAATTGTTATGTGACCGATTTCTCCGGCTCCGCCAAATTCTCCTTTGAAGAGTTTTCCTTTATAAATAATTCCGCCGCCAACACCGGTTCCCAAAGTAATCATAATAAAACTTTGATGTGCTTTACCGGCACCGTAAATTAATTCCCCAATAGCTGCTGCATTTGCATCATTTTCTACAAATGTTGGTAAAGCAAATTCTTTCTGTATAATTTTTCCCAGATGAACTTTTTTCCAACCGGGTAAGTTAGGCGGATCTTCAACTGTTCCCTTTTTTGCAGAAACTGTTCCCGGGGAACCAATTCCTATACCGTGTATTTTCTTTTTATTGGTTTTCAATAAAAGATTAATTCCTTCTTTAATTTGTGCAATAACTTTATCCGGACCTTTTTCGGCAAATGTATCTACAGAAACTTTTTGAACTATTCTACCTTGCTCATTTACAATTCCTATTTTAACTTTTGTTCCGCCAAGATCTACACCAATTGAATATTTTTCTTTCATTGACTTTAATATCCTCTAATTAAAAGTTTTATCTACAATAGTAATTGGACTTGGATAAGTCATATTGCCTAACGGTGTTCCCAAAGTTGGTTCCGCAACAATTTTAATTTTACTTGTTGAACCTTTTTTACCACCAAGGCTAAGAGCCAAATTAACAATTTTACTTAATCCGTTTTCTTTGAAAAAATCTAACATATCCAAACTAATTTGCAAGGGAATAATTGTTGCATCTTTAACGGAAGGAACTTTAACCGGATTTGAAATATTTCCTGAAATTGTTTTAACTCCGTCTATATATAAAGTCCAAGGAAAAGATTGCAATGTAATTTCCGAAGAACTTGATGATGTAGTATTTTGATTAGGATTTTTTGCAAGAACATTCAAAGTAAAAGATACGGGAAAATCTCCGGAAGCAACTTTGGATGTAAGATTCAAAATATCAACAGTATTAAAATCACTTAACTTTGATTTATTATTTATTAAAATATTTCCTACTTTAAAATTATTTACAGAACCAAGTTTGTATTGAAGTTTAGATAAATTCATAAGGGAATTATAAACACCGCATGATGTTAAAGCCAAGCCAAATATTAAAATCAGTAACACAATTTTTGTTTTCTTTTTCATAGTGGTTTTGTTTCCTCAATTTTTTTTATAATAATCTCTGCAACTTTTAATGCCTTTAATCCGTCTTCTCCGCTAACCAAAGGAGTTTCATTATTTAAAACGGAATTTACAAACAATTCAAGTTCGTGCTTTAATGCATTTACTTTTTTGGGTTCGGGTTGTTCATATACAACGGATTTTTTATTTTCTCCAACACCCATTTCTCCGAATGTAAGAAAATGTTCAACACTTTTTTCGCTATTTGGTATTAGCCTAAATACTTCGGAAATACCGGAATCAAAATCTACCGAAATATAAGCATCTTTTTGGAACATTCTCATTTTCCGCATCTTCTTTTGCGAAATTCTACTTGCCGTAACATTTGCAACGGCACCGTTTTCAAATTCCAATCTTGCATTTGCAATATCTATATTTTCAGAAACAACTGCAACTCCGCTAGCACTAATATTTTTAACATCGCTATTTATAAGGCTTAATATTATATCAATATCGTGAATCATTAAATCCAAAACAACAGCTACGTCCGTTCCACGCGGATTAAATTGTGCTAATCTATCGGTTTGAATAAATTTCGGATCAAGTTTATATTTTTCCAAACTAAGCAATGCAGGATTAAATCTTTCAATGTGTCCGACTTGTAATTTCAGATTTTTATTTTTCGAAATTTCAACAACTTCTTCGGCTTGTTCTATTGTTGATGTAATCGGTTTTTCTACAAATACGTGCACGTTTTTTTCAAAAGCTTTTTTAATCAATTCCCAATGAGCGCTTGTAGTTGCAACAATAGAAACCGCATCAACATTATCTAACATTTCTTCCAAATCGGAAAAACTTTTTGTGCCGAATTCATTTGAAATTTTAAAAGCAGTTTCTTTGTTGATATCATAAACGCCAAGCAAATCCGCTTGCGGAATTTCTTTTAATAATTTTAGATGAAACTTACCTAGATGTCCGGTTCCAACAATTCCAATTTTTAGTTTCCGCATTTTTATCTCACTATTCTTTTATATCCTATAATTTCATCATATTCACCAAACTCCGGTGATTTATAATAAACAAAAATAGAATATACATTATTTGTTTCCCAAAAGTTACCTTCAAAAATTCTCCGGTCAATATCTTTAACAAAATCTCCCTCTTCTATTCCGGTAACATATTGATAATCATAAATACCGCGCTTTAATTCCAAGTTAATAGAATAAAGTCCTTCTTTATTATCTAATTTGAACCAAGGTAAAACTTCCCAATTTGTAAAGGAACCAACAATAAAAATATCATCATCGGTTTTATCGGGCGGACGGAAAAGAAACTGAACCGTAAGATAATCGGCATACTGATTATTTCTATTCATCAATTTAAATCCACCATTTAAATCTCTTTTCCCAAATTGATAAAATCGCGAGTATTCAATTCCGTCAAATTGTGCACGGGTTACGGGATATTGAAAACGATGGTGATCATACAAATTTGTTTGACGATATTCATTGCCCGGTTCCAAATCTCTTGTTATAAATGTAAAGGAATTTGCTCCGTTCCATTCATATCCTTTGGTTGTGCTGAATGATTCTTTTGGTAATATAACCGGATTGGATGTTTCCAAGTTTTTAATAATCTTCACATACTTAACTCTAAAAGGTGAAAGCGAATCCGGTATATTAAAGCTAACCTTTAGATTAAGAACTCTGTCTAATTCCGAATTACCTGAAATTGAACCTTCACGCCGCCAATCTTGAATATTGGTTTTAAGTTTGGTGGAATTTTTAACAACGTAAAACTCTCCCCAATCATAAACTATGGAAGTATCTTGAACGTCCGTAATAAAGAACTTCCAATTTCCGCTGCGTAAAAATTCAACATTATCTTGCGGAAAGCTTTCTTTAATATGATACTCTGCACCTTCAATTGTCATTGGCAAACGTTCTACATCAACATTATAAAGTGTGTTATCGTTTATTCCTATTAAACCGATATCAGTGTATTGTGTCCAATTTTCGTCACAAAATTTAAATACAATTGCAAATGATGGTTCCTCTTCGGCTTCGGCATCAAACTCTATATTAAGTTTGTCATTTGTTCCTAACCGTATAACAGGTAAACCGGTAATATCATTATTTACATAAGCTTGAAGACTTTTAACCGTAGGTTCTTGAGCATTTAGCAAAAGAGAAAAAGAAAACAGAAGTATAAATACAATCATAGTGCAGTATATTTTATTAAATAAGATAGTAAAAAGTTTTTGGTGAAATTCTTAAACAGATAACTTACTCATTTATAAGAAATGAAAACCAAAACTTAATCACAAAAATACCAAAAAAACTTGGCTATTCAATGTAAATGGAAATGACCTTTTATAAAACAACTTTTTATTTATAATTCTGATAACTTTGATTTATAATTTACAGATTCTAACTTTATAAAAATTATGAATAATTAAAAAGGGATGATTTTACTCATCCCTTTAAGTTATAAACTTAAATTTTTCATTGCAATTCTTACTCAATAGAAATATTAATTTATTTCCCGGAAACAGTTATATCTCCACCGGAAGTTTTACATATAACTTTTTTTCCGCCCGAGTTAAAGTTACCAATAAATTTATTTTTCTTAACCTTCTGTCCACTACTATTAGAGAAATTATTATAAACTCTTCCTCCGGACGTTTTAAGTTCAACATCTGCATTAAAACTGTTTGGCAATTGCAGACTAATATCACCGCCGGAAGTAGTTAAATAAATTCCAAAATTTATACCTTTAAAATTCACATCAATATCACCACCGGCGGTACTTGGATTCGGATTTAATAT
>JALSNL010000429.1 GCA_026987055.1 Melioribacteraceae bacterium
TTATTTTTACTGTTTCCGTAATTTATATTTCTATTTTTCTTAGTTATATTTTAGTTAAACTTTTTGCACCGTTACTTATAAAAATCGGTTTTGCTTTCCCTAAGTTGAATGCAATCTTTCTTTTAAATAAATATTTTATACCGGTTTTTTTAGTGTTTCTTTTTTCGTTCTGGTTCCAAAATAATATTTATGCAGAATATTTTTTTTCAATGATAATTATAGGAACTGCATTAAAGGAAACATTATTAAAAGAAAACTTAAAAGTAAAAACAGAATATGTTAAAGCCGCTAAAAGTTTAGGCGTTAAAGATTCGCTACTTATAAAAACAGTTATTTGGAAAACTCTTCAACCGCGATTGTACAAAACTTTAGTAAAATATAATTTTATTCTCTGGTGTTTAATACTTGTTTACGAATATATAACAAGAACCGGTGGACTGGGAAATATTTTCAGATTAGCGATAAAGTATAATGATATCAGTATTATTGTATTGCTTATTCTTATTGTTATGTTTACAATATATTTATTTTCCATTCTTATTAAATCTATCGAAAAGAAATTCTTTTTTTGGGAAGCCTAATTTATGAATAAACCATTATTGGAAATAAAGAATGTAAGTAAAATTTATTCGGACGAAGTTGGCTATAAAATTCATCTGTTGGAAAATATATCTTTTTCATTGACAAAAGGTAAGGTTACAACATTCCTTGCACCAAAAGGTTCAGGTAAAACTTCATTATTAAATATCATTGCCGGTTTGGAAAAATCTACTACAGGTTCGGTAATAAAAAATTGCAATAAAGTTGCTTTCATTCCAACCGAACCTTCTTCTTTCCCTTGGTTGAATGTAGAAGAAAATATAAAATTTGCATCCAAACTTGGCAATGCCGAAATAAAAAAAATTATTACATTGGTCGGTTTGGAAGGATATGAAGACCATTTCCCGAATAATAAAAGTGAAGGATTCCGATTTAGAATTGCTTTGGGACGTGCTTTGGCATATCAACCGGAAATAATTGTTATAGACGAACCGTTTAATAATCTTAATAGTACTACACGAGAAGAGATTTATTTAATGCTTAGAGATGTGATTGAAGAAACCGATGTAACCATAGTTTTGGGCAGTACAAATATTTCCGAAGCAATTTTTCTTTCCGATAGAATAATTATAATGAAAAAGAAACCCGGTGAAATTATTGATGAAATTGAAATATCGTTTACAGGTAAAAGAGATATTAATACTATTACCGGAAATGATTTTATAAACTATCGAAATAAAATTGAAGAAATATTTTATAAGAAATTAAATAAACATTTATATAGATTTTCCGTTTAGCAAAAAAGGTTTTTCAAAATAAAAAAAATAAAATCATGGAAGAAAAATTTAAAAAGTTAGATGAATTAAGAAAACAAGCAAAACTTGGCGGCGGCGAAAAACGAATTGAAAATCAACACAAGAAAGGTAAATTAACAGCAAGAGAAAGAATTGAATTATTGGTAGATAAAGGAAGTTTTGATGAACTGGATATGTTCGTAAAACATCGCTCGAACGAATTTGGACTTGATAAACAAAAATATCTCGGCGATGGTGTTATTACCGGCTTTGGTAGAATAAACGGACGACCCGTTGCAGTTTTCAGTCAAGATTTTACTGTTTTCGGCGGTTCTCTTTCCGAAACGCATGCGGAAAAAATTTGTAAAATTATGGATTTGGCAATGAAAATTGGCGTTCCCGTAATCGGCTTAAACGATTCCGGAGGTGCAAGAATTCAAGAAGGTGTTATTAGTCTTGGCGGTTATGCAGATATATTTTTACGCAATACATTAGCTTCCGGTGTAATTCCGCAAATATCGGCTATACTTGGTCCTTGTGCCGGCGGAGCGGTTTATTCGCCTGCTATTACAGATTTTATTTTTATGGTAAAAAATACAAGTCACATGTTTGTAACCGGACCAAACGTAGTTAAAACCGTAACGCACGAAGAGGTTACTTTTGAAGATTTGGGTGGTGCCGATACTCATTCGTCTAAAAGCGGAGTTGCCCATTTTGCTTTTAATAGCGAAATTGAAGTGTTACAAAATATTCGTAAAATGATGGATTATCTTCCTCTTAATTGGAAAGATAAATCACCGGAAAAGGATTTCGATTTTTCTAAAGATTTATCTGTTCAGAAACTTGATACTATAATTCCGGAAACACCAACCAAACCTTACGATATGAAAGAAGTTATAAAACTACTTTTGGATGATGGCAATTTTTTTGAAATCCATAAAGATTTTGCTGAAAATTTAATTGTCGGTTTCGGAAGAATAGGAGGAATGGCAATTGGTGTTGTTGCCAATCAACCCGCAGTATTAGCCGGAGTTTTAGATATAAATTCATCTGTTAAAGGTGCAAGGTTTGTTCGTTTCTGCGATGCTTTTAATATTCCTTTGCTTGTATTGGAAGATGTTCCGGGATTTTTACCCGGCACGGACCAAGAATGGAACGGAATAATCAGACACGGTTCAAAATTGTTATTTGCTTTTAGCGAAGCTACTGTTCCTAAAGTTACGGTTATAACACGTAAAGCTTATGGCGGAGCTTATGATGTAATGAATTCCAAACATATCAGAGGTGATTTTAATTATGCTTGGCCTTCGGCGGAAATTGCTGTTATGGGACCCAAAGGTGCAGTGGAAATAATTTTTAAAAAAGAAATTAAAGAAGCGGAAAATCCCGAAGAAAAACTTGAACAAAAATTATCCGAATTTATTGAAACATTTGCCAATCCGTATATTGCAGCCGAAAGAGGATTTGTTGATGATGTTATAAAACCAAGTGAAACAAGAATTAAACTTATAAATGCTTTTCAACTTTTAAAGACAAAGGTTGATACGAATCCGAAGAAAAAACATACAACTATTCCGTTGTAAAAAATTAAAATTGATTTATATTTGTAACTATTAAAAATATTTTTGAGGTAATATGAGTGATTTATCTTCATATGTAAATATGGGAATTGACGGAGCAATTAAATTTGCCCCTCAATTATTTACGGCTATAGCAATTATTGTTATTGGTTTTTGGATTACAAAAAAGGTTATGGTCCTTTTTGAAAATATGTTAAAGCGAATGAAATTTGATGATGCTGTTAAATCATTTTTTGTCTCATTCGTTCAAATTATTCTAAAAATAATTATCCTATTAGTTGCTGCAGGAGTTATTGGTTTTGAAATGGCCGGCTTAATGGGCATAATTGCCGGAATGGCTTTCGCAGTTGGTTTAGCTTTGCAAGGCAGCTTAAGTAATTTTGCCGCCGGAATTTTAGTGCTGATTTTTAAACCATATAAAATCGGGGATTGGGTAGAAATTCAAGAAAAGTTCGGACAAGTTGAAGAAATACAAATATTCAGTACAATTATTGTAACACCGGGAAAGAAAACTTTAATTATTCCAAACTCTCAAGTAATAGACGGAACAGTTACAAATCTTTCTACCAAAGGGCATATTCGTTTGGAGCTTAGTGTTACAATGCCTTATTCGGAAAGTTATTCAAAAGTAGAAAAAATTATTAGAGATACATTAAAAACAATTCCTAAAATAGAAAAAGAACCCGAACCGGAAATAGGTATTGAAAATTATGATAGTCACAGTATAGTATTAGCAATTCGTCCTTTTGTACATCCGGATAACTATTGGGAAGTAACATTTGAATCTTATAGAAAAATTAAGAAAGCTTTTTACGAAAACGGAATTAAAGTTGCTTATTCCGAAGGTGTTGAAATGGGAAGTATTGGAGAATAACACAAAATAAAAAGTATTGTTCCGGAAAAATTATTATTAAAAATCCCCTTACTTAGGGGATTTTATTTTAGAAGAAATCAACAAAAAAACCGATTCCGAATTTTTTAATTCGTTGAGAATAATATTCACTGAACGGATTTGCACCAACATAATAAGATAAATAAAAGATTAAACCTTTTCCGTCCCAATCGCCGAATTTTATTCCACCCATTAAATTTGTGTTTAATTTGTACGTTGGTGTACCTACAATATTAAATTGATTAGCAATAAATAAATTGGCATCTTGATTAAAAACTTTATCTATTACATTCTTAAAAGCCAACTCATAACCAAAATAAGTTGACCATTTTTGTAAAGTTGAAGGTCTAACTAAAGTAGCATAAGCAGCAGTTACGTAGGTTCTTAAACTTCCGAAATTAGGGTAGAATTGATAACCAAAGGTCAACTCTCCAAAATCTCTTGTAAAAGGAATTGGAGTAATATTGTTAATCCATTTCCCTAATGTTTTATCGTAATGTCCGTCAACCAAATGAGCGCTGTTATGAATAATTCTAAAACGGGAAATAAATTTGCCGTTTTCATAATTTTTAGAAAAAGCGGCATTCCCACCAAAAAATCCGTCTAAAGCATCAATTTGTAATCTGTTCCCTTTATAACTTGTTGATAAAGCATATCCCATAAACTCAATAGAAAGAGAAAGAGTTCCGTCTATATCGCGAAAGTAAAATCTTACCAAATCCACATTGTTACCGATATCCAGTTTTAAATTTGAATTATCCGTGTAATATAACAAACCGAAACGTGCTTCTTGATAGTTTGCCTTTAAAGGTAAAAAATGTAATCCGGATGGAAATAAATCCATTTTAATTTTGGAATTTACTTTAGGAGATTTTGGTTGTGCTTGTATTATTAAGGTAAAAAAGCAAATTAGTAGAAGTGGGAATATTTTTTTCATTTTTTGTATTATTTTTTATTCTAAAGTTTGTAAAACAAAAACTTTATTTAATTTTATAACGTAAAATATTTTTTTTGATTTGTTTAATACATTCGAAAAATATTGTAATAAATTTACGATAATTAAGTATAGAAAAAATTGTCCGGTAAAATTAACTTCAATAAAATAGAATTACAAATTTAGCAATAATTACTTGAAGTTAAACAGATATAATTATATTTGGAAATAAAGAAATATATAACTTATTTCCAAATAAATAGTTATCTTAAATTAGATAAGAATATACTTGAAAAAAGAATTATAATACTATAATTTAAAATTCTATTATTTTGAGGAAAAAGTGAAGAAAATCCAACAAATTTTATTAGTTATATTATCCACATTTTTACTTTATAGCTGTTCAACTTTCAATTCTATAAGTCAAAAAGAAACATATAAGCAGGATTCAATTGCTGTGGCAATTAAAACCGAAGCAATTGTAAGTGAGTTACTTGAAAATGCCAGACAAAAGTACGTTGAAGCCCTTGCAAATCAAGATTCACTAACAGAAGAGCAAGCTCTTTTTTCCTTTGATTCTGCATTAACTATAATAAACGATTTAAGTTATTATCCTAACATTGAAGATAATGAAGCTTATGTGGAACTTGAACAATCAATTATTGATGATTATAATTTATATATCAGCAAGCTAAAAAAATTGCCTGATAATGCTCCCACTTATGCTGTAGAAGAATGGATGAGAACCAATATACCGGAACCGGAAATAAAAGAATCGGAAGAAAAGGTAGATGAAGAAAATGTAATTACAATAGGTGATTTCCCTTTGGATATTAATAGATATGTAGAGCAATATATCGAATATTTTTCCGGCAACGGTAGAAAACATATGGAATATTGGTTAAAGCGTACAGGGCGTTATTTTCCAATGATGGCTAGAATTTTTGCAGAAGAAAATGTTCCTCAACAATTGATATTTCTAAGTTTGATGGAAAGCGGTTTACGTACTAATGCCAGATCTTGGGCTAGAGCGGTTGGTATTTGGCAATTTATGAAAGGAACCGGTCGTTTATATGATTTAAAAGTTAATTTTTATGTTGATGAAAGAAGAGATCCTGAAAAAGCTACCAGAGCTGCCGCAAGGTACTTAAAAGATTTATATTTCTCATTAGGTGATTGGTATTTGGCTATTGCTGCATATAACAGTGGTGAGGGAAGAGTGCGAAGAGCAATGAAACGGAGCGGATCAAAATCCTTTTGGGATATCAGAAGATTTTTACCGCGTGAAACCAGAAATTATGTTCCGCAATATATTGCCGTTACTTTAATTGCCAGTCAACCTGAGAATTACGGTTTTACAGATGTTACTTTTGAAGCTCCCATTGAATATGAAACTTACAATATAAATGAACCTATTGATTTGGGTGTTCTTGCAAAATGTGCAGGTGTAACTTTAAAAGAAATGAAAGAACTTAATCCTGAACTTATTCAGCACCATACTCCACCTAATTATCCGGGAGGTTATAATCTTAGAGTTCCGGTAAGAAATTACGATATGTTTGTTCAAAATATTAAAGCTGTTCCCGATGATGCTAAATTACGTTATGTTCTTCATTATGTTAAAAAAGGAGAAACGCTTGGTGGGATTGCACTTAAATATGGTGTTAGTCTTAGACAGTTAGCTAAATTTAATAAAATTACAACACGTACAAGAATTTACCCAAGAACAAAACTTAAAATTCCCGTTTCAAAATATAGTACATCCGATTTTGAACTTAATACGGATGCAGCTGTAGCGCTTGAAGAAGAACCGAACAAAGCTGCACCTTATAAATTAGTTGTTAATCCTACAATTGATAAAGACAAATTTTTAAAACTCTATCAAAGTAAAATTAGTGATTCATCAACCGTTATTGTGCCCGAAGATAAAGACCTTGTAACATATAA
>JALSNL010000430.1 GCA_026987055.1 Melioribacteraceae bacterium
ACTAACAATGTCATCCATGTTATCAAAAGAAATATCAACTGTTGCCGAATAATCATTAGCAAAAAATTTGAAGCTTTTTGTTATACTTTTATTTTCGGCTACTTTAAATACAAAGTTAATTTGTACGGAATCTTTTTGAGTAATCTTTATGCGACCTTTATTAATATTGCCTTCAAAAGTCAAATTTTTTGTATTTACAAGTTTTCCTTCTTTTGTTACAAAAACAATATTAAAATCTCCACCGTCTTTAGAATAATTTATGAGCTGAACATGAGTATCATAAAAATTAGAAGTATCTTTTACATCATTATGATACCATGTTTTATATTTTTTAAGAAAATATTTTTTTATTCTCCCGCCCTTGCTTGTTAACTCTATTACGGCTAGATCGGTTTCTATAGTTATAATTTTTTCCGGTTTATTTGAATTAGCGAATATGCTATTATCTTTAATAGAATCTTTAATTGCTACAACGGGAGAAGTCTTTTTTTCTAACTTCTTATTTTCACTAATAGCTGTTGTTGTATTTGAAATTGTATCTTTAACAACATGCGTGGTATCTTGACTTTTAGAAGGAATTGCTTTTGGTTCCGGTGAATTTATATATAACCAGACAACCAAAATAAGTCCGATTAAAATAAAAGCAATAGTTGATTGTTTATCCATTTAGTATTTCCATATAAATTTTATTTAAGCGGATCGTATCCACCTTTATTAAAAGGATTGCATCTAAGAATGCGCCAAATAGCTTTAACTCCGCCTTTAAAAACACCATATTTGGTTAATGATTGAACAGCGTAAGTAGAACAAGTGGGATAAAACCTACAAGATGGAGCAAACATAGGCGAGATAAACTTTTTGTAGAGTTTAATTATAAAAATAAAAACATATCTCATCTTAAATTACTTTCCTTAATTGCTCAACTAAACTTATAAAATCACTATAAATAAATTCTAAGTTTAATTTTTTATTTTTTTTTTGATTAAAATTATTTGGAGAGAACGCCACCAGAAGTTTTTTATTCTTAATACTACATAACTCAATTAAATCAGATTTATTAAATCTATACGCTACTCTTAATAATCTTTTTACTTTATTTCTCCAAACAGCATTTCCGGTTTTCTTAGAAACTACAAAAGCAGCTTTAACTCCAAAATCATTAACGCTGCTTTCTATAAAATAGTTTACTTTTAACTTGTTTCCCGATGAATATAAAACTTGTCCTTCTGTGTAAATCTTGTTAAAATCTTTTTTAAGTTTTACTCTCTCATTTTTTGAAAGACCAAAATTTTTCAAAACTAAAATTCATCACTTACAGTTAATTTTTTTCTTCCTTTGGCTCTTCTTCTGGACAATACTTTACGCCCGTTTTTAGATGCCATTCTAGCTCTAAAACCATGTTTGTTTTTACGTTTTCTATTACTTGGTTGATAAGTTCGTTTCATTGTTACACACCTTTATTTTACAAAGAATGCAAATTTAATCAAAAAGACATTAATAAACAATTTATTTTATACTGATAGTTGCTTTACAAGTTTCTTATAACTTCATACAGTAGCGTATTTTAAGATGGCTTTTCAATAGATATTTTTATTTTTCAACAAAGTTAAGCATTTGATTTTTTTATTGAATTACAGAGTAAAGCAACAGGGAAATATTAAATCTTTTGCTAACTTGTTTGGCAATACTTAAATTGTAAATTATACATAATATTACTATATTTCTGTATTAAATACATTTTTTAATTAGGGATATATTATGGAGTTTAAGGTAAATAGCAAAGAGCTTGAAAAATTATTATCTAAAATAATTCCGGCAGTTCCAACCAGAACGCCAATGCCAATATTAGAAAATTTTCTGTTCGAAATTAAAGACGGTTCATTAACTGTTCATGCAACGGATTTGGAAATTTCATTAAAAGCATCGCTAAATATTGTTGCGGAAGAAAACTTAAAAATATTATTACCTGCAAAACTTCTTTACGATGTTGTCAGATCCCTTAAAGAAACAACAATAGTTTTTGAAATTCTTCCTAATGGAAAAGTTAATTTAACAACCGATCACGGTAAATACAATCTTAGTTATCTCGACCATGAAGAATTTCCGGAAATTCCGAATTTTCCTGATGATAGCACAGACAAAGAAGATCTTAACGAATTAAATATGAATGGAACCGATCTTAGATTTGCTTTTGAAAAAACTTCTTTTGCTATGAGTAAAGAAGAAATGAGACCGGCAATGATGGGAACATTATTTGAATTTACGGAAGAAGGACTAAGGTTTGTTGCTACGGACGGACACCGATTATCAAATTTATTAAATAAAAAAATAAACCTCGGTATAGAAGCTCAATATGTTTTACCGGAAAGAGCAGTAACGGTTTTGCTTAAAATACTTGACGAGAAAGATGTTAAAGTTTATTTAAGCAAAACTCATATGTCATTTAAATTAAATGAATTCGAATTAATTTCAAGATTGATTAAACAAAAATATCCGGATTATAAAAGTGTTATTCCTCTTGAAAATGAATTTACATTAAAGATTGAAACAAAAGAATTACATGATGTAATAAAAAGAATGATGCTTTTTTCAACTACCAACACAAGAAGAGTTAAATTTTCAATATCCGAAAATAATTTGGAAATTTCTGCCGAAGATTTAGACCTTGGCGCTTCCGGTAAAGAAAATGTTAATTGTGAATACAGCGGCGACCCGATTGAAATTGGATTTAATTCTGCTTATGTAAATGATGTATTAAGTCACTTAAGTTCTGAAAAAGAAATTATATTCAAATTACATTCTCCTACAAAAGCGGTTGTGGTTTTACCAACGGAAGAAAATGAGAATTATGAATTAATGATGTTATTAATGCCGGTTCGTTTAAATAACTAAAATGGTTTTAAAGTTTATAAAGCTTAAAAATTTTAGATTACATAGTAATACAAATATAGATTTTTCTAATAAAATAAATTACATTGTTGGTGGTAACGGACAAGGAAAAACTTCTTTATTAGAAGCAATTTATTATCTCTGTACTACAAAAAATATGAATCAAGTTTCTGATATAGAGGCATTAAATTTTACGGAAAATTTTTTTGAAATAGATGGTGAATTTACAGAATACACTAATAATAAAATTAGAGTATTCTTTGATAGAAATTCCAATAAGAAGTCTGTATTCTTAAATGATAAACAAATACATAAAGTTTCTTCTATAATTGGAAAATTTCCTGTTGTTGCTCTTCTCCAATCCGACCATGCAATAACACAAGGTTCACCTGCTGAAAGAAGGAGGTTTGTCGATTCTATAATTTCTCAATCAAGTGCCACATATCTTAAAATTTTATTGGATTACAACAGAATACTTCGCCACAGATCCTCTCTGCTTTCTAAATTAAAAGAATTTAATTCTACAGAATTATTTGACCAATTTGAAGTTTGGACGCATTCTCTTGTAAAAAGCGGCACGGAAATTATTAAACACAGAATGGATTTTATTAAAACATTTAATAACTATATTCTAAAACCTTATGAAAATATTTTAGGAGAAAAAGAAACTCCGTTTATAAAATATAACTCTTTTAAGAATTTAGAAAATAACGATATAGAAAATTTATTTAAGAAAATAATAAAGGAAAAAGAAAAAGAAGAACTTAGAAGAGCAAGAAATTTAGTTGGTCCGCATAGAGACGATTTTGAATTTTTTATCAATAACTTATCTCTTAAAAAATACGGCTCTCAAGGTCAGCATAAAACTTTTCAAATTGCTTTAAGATTTAGTCAATTCTTTTATTTGCAAGACAAATTAAAAGTAACTCCTATTTTCTTAATGGATGATGTTTTTGGTGAACTGGATTCTTTTAGAGCAAAAAAAATAAGTGATTATCTAAGTAAAATCGGACAGGCATTTATAACTATGACGGACTTTTCAAATATCGAAAAACTTTTTGTAAAAGATGATGATTTGATTATTAAAATAGAAAACGGAAAAGTTGCCAATGCCTGAAGATGAGCGAAATAAAAAATTTGTAAGTTTAACTGAAATATTAAAAAAGGACAAAGCTTTTTCCAAATTTAGAAAAACAGCATTGCAAAATGATGTGGTTGCAGAATTTTATAATGTTTTTCCACATCTGAAAAAAACAGTTAAACCGTTAAATGTATATAAAGATATATTGTATTTGGATGTGGAAAATTCCGTTCTAAAAAACGAACTTTTTCTGCAAAGAAATTTAATAGTGAAAAAAATTAATTCATATTTTAATAAAGAAGTAATTAAATATATAAAATTTAAAAGTTTCTAATAAAAATAGGTAACAAAGTGGCAAAAAAAGAAAATTATACAGCTAGTAATATCAATGTACTAAAAGGACTTGAAGCAGTAAGAAAAAGACCTGCAATGTATATTGGCGATGTAGGGCAACGCGGTTTACATCACTTAATAAATGAAGTTGTTGATAATAGTATTGATGAAGCACTTGCCGGATATAACGATAAAATTGACATTATCATTAACGAAGATGGTTCGGTAACTGTCGAAGATGCAGGACGCGGAATTCCGGTTGATATTCATCCGGTTGAAAAAGTTTCGGCGTTGGAAGTTGTAATGACAGTTCTTCATGCCGGAGGTAAATTTGATAAAAATTCTTATAAAGTTTCCGGTGGTCTGCATGGTGTTGGTATTTCGGTTGTTAATGCCTTATCAACAAAACTAATTGCCGAAATAAAACGAGACGGTAAAATATATAAACAAGAATATGAAAAAGGTATTCCGCTTTATCCTGTAAAAGAAGTAGGTAAAGTTCCCAAAAAAGAAACAGGAACTAAAGTAACATTTTATCCTGACCCGACAATTTTCAAATCAACAAAATTCCGGTTTGAAATTGTTACCGAAAGAATGAAGGAGTTGGCATTCTTAAACAAGAATATAACAATAAAAGTAGCAGATAAAATTGAAAACCTTGAAGAAACATATCATTACAAAGGTGGAATTATAGAGTTTGTAGAATATCTTGATGAAAACAGAAAAACATTACACAAACCGATTTATATAGAAGGCGAAAAAGACGACACACCTGTGGAAATTGCTTTTCAATATAGTGATGCTTATGCAGATAATATTTGTACTTATGTAAATAATATCAATACAAAAGAAGGTGGAAGTCATTTAGTCGGATTCAAAACAGCACTTACCAGAACTTTTAATAGCTATGCTTCAAAAAACAAACTAATAAAAGAAACAAAAAACAAAAAAATCACCCTTACCGGAGATGATTTTAGAGAAGGACTTACCGCAGTAATTTCCGTTAAAGTAATGGAACCCCAATTTGAAGGACAAACTAAAACCAAACTTGGTAATAGCGAAGTTAAATCTATAGTTGAAACAATAGTTGGCGAAAAACTAGCTGATTATTTAGAAGAAAATCCTTCTATTGGAAAGAAAATAATTGAAAAATGTTTAAGAGCTGCCGAAGCAAGAGAAGCAGCACGCAAAGCAAGAGATCTTGTAAGAAGAAAAAATGTACTGGATTCTATGCACTTGCCCGGCAAACTTTCCGATTGCTCGATAAAAGACCCTGAACTTTGTGAAATCTATATTGTGGAAGGTGATTCTGCCGGCGGTTCTGCAAAACAAGGTAGAGATAGAAGATTTCAAGCTATTCTTCCAATTAAAGGTAAAATACTAAACGTTGAAAAAGCAAAAATAAACAAAGTATTAGAAAATACTGAAATTAAAACAATGGTAACTGCAATTGGTGCAGGCATTGGTGCCGAATTTGATGCTGAAAAATCCAGATATGGAAAGGTTATAATAATGACTGATGCTGATGTTGACGGTAGCCATATCAGAACATTGCTTTTAACATTTCTATATCGATACATGCAAAACTTAATTACAACCGGAAGAGTTTATATTGCCCAACCTCCGCTTTATAAAATAAAAAAAGGTAAGCAAGAATTTTATGCTTTTGATGATGCCGAAAGAGATAAAATACTTGATAAAATGAGAAGCAAAGAAGAAGCCAAAGGGAAAAATAACGAAGATAACATTCCAAAAGGAGTTACTATTTCCAGATACAAAGGTTTGGGTGAAATGAATCCGGAACAACTTTGGGAAACAACAATGAACCCCGAAACAAGAACAGTTTTACAAGTAAATTTGGAAAGTGCTGCTATTGCAGACAAAGTGTTTGAAACCCTTATGGGTGATGATGTTACACCAAGACGAGAATTTATAGAAAAACATGCCAAATATGCTAATTTGGATGTTTAAAGTTTTAATAAAAAATTTCAAAACAAAAGATGAATAAATAATATGACTACTATTTTTGAAAAAGTTGTACCTGTTGCTTTAGAAGATGAAATGAAATCATCTTATATTGATTATGCAATGTCGGTAATAGTTGCCAGAGCTTTACCGGATGTAAGAGACGGGTTGAAGCCTGTTCACAGAAGAGTTCTTTACGGTATGCATGAACTTGGTCTAGCTTATAACAGAGCTTATAAAAAATCAGCCAGAATTGTCGGTGAAGTGTTAGGTAAATATCACCCGCATGGAGATTCAGCCGTTTATGATAGTATGGTTAGAATGGTTCAAGATTTCTCCTTACGTTATCCGTTGGTTGACGGACAAGGCAACTTTGGCTCCGTT
>JALSNL010000431.1 GCA_026987055.1 Melioribacteraceae bacterium
ACAACAACCGAAAACTTATACACGAAACAATAATGATTAGTTTTTTATTATATAAGTTAGCAGTTATTTTGTAAACAAATAAAAGTAACAGCAGGCTTTATGCCGGCGTTCAAATACATTGTGTAAATCTTAAAAAATAAACAGATGAAAAAAACATATTATTTAATCACAATATTATTTTTTACACAAATTGTTTTTGCTCAGCAAATTAAAAGAGAAACCAGAGCTGTGTGGGTTTCAACAAATTTTGGTTTGGATTGGCCTCCTAAAACATTTAATGCAGAAGAGCAGAAAGAAAGCTTACGACAAATTTTTATTAATTTGCACAACAAACATTTCAATACTGTTTACTTTCAAGTAAGAAGCAGCGGAACGGTAATGTATAATTCATCATTAGAACCTTTCTCTCCTTATCTAACCGGAACTGTAGGAACTGCACCGGAATACGACCCATTGGAATATGCAATCGAATTAGGTAAAAGATATGGAATTGAAGTTCATGCTTGGATTAATATGGTGCGATGTTTTGTTGGAACTAACGAAAATATTTTATTAAGTCCTTTTCATATTCGTAATATCCATCCGGAATGGACTAAAAGAATAATGAATAAAAATGGAACGCTTTCCTATTGGCTTAATCCGGGACTTTATGAGGTACAAGAATATTTAACCAGAATAATGTTAGAAATAGCTGCTAATTATGACGTTGACGGAATTCATTTGGATTTTTTCAGATATCCAAATAAATATTTTGATGATGAAATTGAGTATAAAAAATTTGGAAGCGGTTTTACAAAAGAAAATTGGCGAAGAAATAATTTAACTCAGATATTAACTGAGTTTAAGCGTAGAGTTCATCCTAAAAATCCTTTTTTAAAAATTGGTGTAACTCCTATTGGAATTAGGGAAAACTTAAAAGGCGCAACCGGTATTGAAGGATTTCATTCCGTGTATCAAGATACCGAGCTTTGGTTAAAAGAAAGTCTTGTGGATTATTTAACTCCTCAAATTTATTGGACTTTTGAAAATAATCCCAGATTTGCTGTTCTTGCGGAAGATTGGGTAAAAAAATCTTATGGGAAAAATATTGTTCTGGGTTTAGCAGCATATAAAAAGCAAGTTAAATTAGAACTTAACGAAATGATAAATTTATCAAAAAAAATAAATGCTGCCGGAATTGCTATTTTCAGATATAGTGATATTGCGAATATTCAAGATTCTTATTTTACAGATTTGGCCTTTCCTAAAAATATGAGATGGAAATATAATGCAGCAACGGATGATAATTTTACTACGTTAAAACCGGAAATAATAATTACCAAACCCGACGAAGTTAATATCTCTTTGAAAAATTTTAATTCTGCCTCCAATAAAATCAGATATTTTTTGTTAAATGATTTTACCGAAAATAAATTAGTTTCATCAAAATTATTTATACCCCGCAAAAATAAAATAAAATTAGAATTTGAAAATCCTAAATATTTAACATACAAATATAAACTAAAGCTGGTAGATAGACTTTGGAACGAAGTTGATTCTTCTAACATTACAATTACCGTACCTTATTTAAAATCGTTAAAAGAATCCGCCAATATTTCCACAAAAACATTCTTCTTTAATAATAATAACAATGCCGTTCCCTTTATCACTATTTTTTCACCTAAGCCTCAGGATGTGATTTTGGAAATAATTACAAAAGAGGGTTTGGTAAAACAAGTTATAAAAAAATTAAACTTTGGCAACAATTTTATTACTATTGATAAAAATACTAATTTAATAAAAACCATTAAAATTGTTTATAGAAACGGTAAGCTTAGTAATGAAATTAATTTTTATTGAAATTTAGAAGACTTAATTTTTATACAGAACATTTTTTAAGAACTTACCCGTAATGGATTTTTCATTTTGTGCAATTTCTTCAGGTGTTCCGGTAGCAACTATTTCACCGCCTTTGTCTCCGGCATCCGGTCCCAAATCAATTATATAATCGGCACTTTTTATTACATCTAAGTTATGCTCTATTATTACTACGGAATTATTATTTTCTACAAGGACATTAAAACATTCCAGCAACTTATCAATATCATCAAAATGCAAACCGGTTGTGGGTTCATCAAAAATAAAGAGTGTGTGTTTATTTTTCTTTTCGCTAATTAAATGTCTGGCAAGCTTAATGCGTTGCGCTTCTCCGCCGGATAGTGTATTGGAAGGTTGCCCCAAATGAATATAACCTAAACCTACATCCGAAAGTACTTTAAGATAATTCATAATTCTGTTATTACCTTCAAAAAACTTAGCTGCTTCTTCAACTGTAAAATTAAGTACATCAACAATATTTTTACCACGGTATGTTATGTCTCTTATTTCTTTTTTAAATCTTGTTCCTTTGCAATCTTCACATTCCAAATAAAGATCGGCTAGGAACTGCATTTCAATTTTTACGTAACCTTCGCCTTTGCAAGTTTCACACCTACCGCCATCAACGTTAAATGAAAAATGACCCGGCTTGTAACCTCTTACTCTGGCTTGCGGCGTTTTAGAAAATAATTCACGTATTAAATCAAAACCTCTTATATAGCTAATAGGATTGGACCTTGGCGATTTCCCGATTGGTGATTGATCTACAATCTCTATATCTTCAATTGATATTATTCCTTCGATAGATTCATATTGTCCTATTGCCTTGGGAGATTTACCCAACATTTTAGCAATTCCACCGTAAAGAATATCATGAACAAGTGTGGACTTGCCCGAACCGCTGACGCCGGTAATAACCACTAATTTATTTAATGGAATTTCAACATTTATATTTTTTAAATTATGCTGATTTGCTCCTACTATTTTTATTATTCTTGTTTCTTCTGTTCTTCTAACTTCGGGAATTTTTATTTCCTTTTTGCCTGCAAGGTACAAACCGGTTAAGGAATCGGGATTAGTTTTTATTTCATCATAAGTTCCGCTTGCCGTTATTTTTCCGCCTTTGATTCCTGCTTTAGGTCCAACATCAAAAATAAGATCGGCTTCTTTCATCATATCGGCATCATGTTCAACAACTAGCACCGTGTTTCCCATATCACGTAAGGATTTTAATATATTTATCAATTTATAATTATCTCTCGGATGAAGTCCGATACTTGGTTCGTCCAAAACATAAAGAGTTCCAATTAATGCAGAGCCGATTGATGTAGCTAAATTTATGCGTTGTGTTTCCCCGCCGGAAAGTGTACTGCTAAGTCGGTCTAAAGTTAAGTAACCAAGTCCTACATTATTTAAGAACTGTAACCGTTTAACAATTTCTTTTAGAATACTTTCGGCAATTGCAGTTTCATATTCGGTTAATTTTAATTCTTGGAAAAATACCAGAAGTTTTTCAATAGGTATTTTAATCAAATCGGCAATTGATTTAAAATTAATTTTAACTTGCAAAGCATCTTTTCTTAATCTGGAACCATCGCATTCATAACATTTTGTATATCCTCTGTATTTACTAAGCAAAACACGAATATGCATTTTATACGATTTTTGTTCCAGCTTTTTGAAGAACTTATCTATTCCAATAAATTTATCAAATCCTTTATGGATAAGTTTTTTTTGTTCTTCCGTTAATTTTTTATATGGCACATCAAGAGGTATTTTATATTGTTTGGAAAGACGAACCAAATCACGTAAATGTTTGCTAAATTTAAGAGTTCTCCACGGAGCTATAGCACCTTCCAGTAAAGTAAGATTTGCATTGGGAATAACTCTTTCCATATCTATTCCAATTGTTTTACCAAAACCTTGGCAAACCGGACAAGCGCCATAAGGATTGTTAAAAGAAAAGAATCTTGGTTCAGGTTCTTCGTATTTAATTCCGCAACACTCGTAAGAATTATTAAAATGTGTTATCTCATTTGTTTCCACATCAATTACAACAAGCTTGCCTTCTCCTTCTTTAAAAGTTATTTCTATTGAATCCGCTAATAATTCTCTAACCTTACCTTTTCTAATTTTAAATCTATCAATAACAACAAATACATTTTTTTTACTTCGGGGAATTTTTTCTATTGTATTTATATCATTTAATTTACCATTATAAAAAACTCTGTAAAAACCTTTTTTCTTAAGAAGAGAAAATTCTTCGGCCATATTTCTTCCCGAATGCTCGTGCAAAGGAAATCCCATATAAAATTTAGCACCTTCTTCTTTGGTTTCCAGATATTCCGATACGGTTTTAACAGTATCTTTTTTTACTATTTCACCACAATTAGAACAATATGTAATTCCAATTCTGGCAAATAAAAGTCTTAAGTAATCATAAATTTCCGTAGATGTTCCTACAGTAGATCGCGGATTACGTGCACCTTTTTTTTGTTCAATTGCCACTGCCGGCGAAATTCCGTAAATAAAATCTACTTCCGGTTTATTCATTCGTGCTAAGAATTGGCGAGCATAGGAAGAGAGGCTTTCAACAAATCTTCTTTGTCCTTCTGCATAAATTGTATCAAAAACCAAAGATGATTTTCCGCTACCGCTAACACCTGTAAAAACCACAAGTTTATTCTTTGGTATTTCCAGATCAATGTTTTTCAGATTATGTTCTCTGGCACCTTTTACTATTATTTTTTTATCTGAAGCTGAAATTTTTTAACAACCTATTTATTTGAAAATATTTAAAAAGGAAAGATAATAACAAAACCGTTTACATAAAGATTTTATTTTTTTTGTGAGAATATATTATTTCACTAGTTTTTAGCAGAAAAATAGGAACGCAGATTTTTATGATTGCTTATGATTTTTTACAAAAAAAATCATTCTACTTTTTGTTTTACTTTTTCTTCCAATTCTTTTAATTCTTTTATTTTTTTATCCAATTTTTCTTGCTGACGATATAAATTTTCAATTTTCTTATCTAAATTCAATTCATATTCCGATTTTTTCCAATAACCACGCTCTTCAAAATATTTTTTGAATAACCAATTATGCTTTAGAGCTTCCATATTTTCGGCAAAAGCTTCTGCTCCTTCTTTAGCTGCATCTGTAGATCTTGTAACATTACTAATTATAGTTTTAATTGAATCATAAGAACTTTCGTCTGCAATTAAAGCTCCTAAAGCACCTTCTCCACCTTCTATTCTTGCAATTACCCTTCGTAAATCTAAAGCCGCAGAATCTACATTGTTTACAATCTCATCAATGCCGGATCCTATTCCAACAATAAAATCTGTCATTTTCTCTAATTTATTTACCATTAATTTTAAACTTGTGTCAGCAGATTGTACTATTTTTACGGAGGAATAATAGAGTTCATCATCATTTATTATTTTACCCATTGTTCCTTCACCGCTATTAACTTTTGAAAGTGTAATAGCAAATTCTTTAGTAAGTTCTTTCATATATTTCATAATATCTTGTGTCTCGGAAACTATTTGCGTCATGTTAACCGGAGCTTTAGACATAATTACACCATTATTACTTACAATATCATACTCATTTGTTCCCGGCGAAATTGATATTAATTTACTGCCGATTACACCTTCTGTTTCTATTGATGCTTCGCTATTCATTCTAATAAACTGCATTACTTCCTGTTTAATTCTCATTGTAACTTCAACTCTGTTGGTTTCGCTATTATTAAGTTTAATATCTTTTACACTGCCAACTGTTAAGCCGTTCAATCTTACCGAAGCACCTGTTCTTAAACCTTCTATATTTTGAAAATAAGTTCTTACAATTACATTTTTACTAAAAAGAGAATTTTTATTTCCTACAAGAAATATGGCAAGTACAATTAAAATGGTTCCGAGGAAAATAAATAAACCCAGTCTTGCACCTTCCAGTTGCTTAAACATTATATTACCTTTTTATGTTATTAAATTTGTACTGAAAAAATTTTGTAAATATTTATCATTTGAATTTGTTAATTCTTCAAGAGTTCCTTCGTAAGCTATTTTAGCATCTTTTAGAAATATTGCTCTATCGGCAATAATATTGGCACAAATAAGATCGTGCGTAACTATTATTGACGTCATGTTCAATTCTTTCTGTAAATCTCTAATCAGTTCGCTTATTTCTTTGGAAGAAATCGGGTCTAAACCTGTTGTTGGTTCGTCATAAAAAATTACTTCGGGATCCGTAATAATTGAACGCGCCAATCCAATTCTCTTCTTCATACCACCGGAAAGTTCTGATGGCATTTTATCAATTGCTTCACGTAACGAAACCAAATCCAAAGTATGAATAATTTTTTCTTCGGCTTCTTTTGGTGTTACTTTAACATTTCTTGTTAAATGGAACGCCAGATTTTCCCTTACCGTCATTGAATCATACAAAGCAGCACCTTGAAATAAAAAACTGGTATGCTTTCTAATTTTGTTTAATTCTTTATGCGAAACTTTTGTAACATCTTTTCCTTTGATATAAATATTTCCACTATCGGGTTTAAGCAAGCCGATAATACATTTTAGCAAAACACTTTTACCTGTTCCGCTTCTACCGAAGACTACAAGATTTTCTCCGGTTTTTACATCAAGTGAAATATTATCGAGAATAATATTATCACCGAATG
>JALSNL010000432.1 GCA_026987055.1 Melioribacteraceae bacterium
CGGTGGAGATTCCGCCTCGGAATATTGTCAATTTTTAGCAGAGGAAAAAGAAAACAACAATGTTTATTTAAGTTATAGACGTAAAGAATTTTCCAGAATGAATTTACTTAACAAAGAAAGCATAGAAGCTTTAGTTAAAGAAGGAAAGCTAACTTTATTATTAGAGTCAAATATAAACTCTTTAGAAAGTAAAAACGGAAAACCTGTTGTTAATTTTGCAGAAAAAAAATACGGCAGTATGCCTTTCGATTTAATTGTATATGCTCTTGGCGGAAGCACCCCTGAAAATTTTCTAAAAATGATTGGAATAGAATTTAACGGTCCGCATCCTGTTTTAAAGGAAGGTTATGAAACAAATATTCCCGGAATGTTTTTAATTGGCGATTTAAGTGCCGGCAAAAAAGGCGGTTCAATTATTTGGGCTTTTAATTCAGCTAATAGTGCAATGCAACAGATTTGTAAAAACTATTTACAATGTGAAACTTAAAATAATGCTTAAAAAAGGAGTAAATGTCGAATTTTATATGTGTTTACTTTTAAAAAAAATAATCTTAAATTAATAGACTAATATTTAATTGACTGACAAAGCGGGAAAAATCTTTTCAAAGAGGGGGGAAAGATTTTTTATGGGTAAAATTATTTCTATTCTACTGCCAAAAGGTGGCGTTGGAAAAACAACGTCAGCAATTAATTTAGCTGTGAATTTTGCCTTAAGAAATTATAAAACTCTCTTGATTGATTTAGATCCAACCGCTACTTGTTCTTTATCTTTAGGGTTCAATGAAGAAAATATTTATGGTGATATTTTTGATATTTTTAGTTATTCAAAGTCAATTAATTCTGTTATCCACCCAACCGGCATTTCCAACTTAGATTGTATTCCCCAAATGAAATTATCTTCCGTAGAAGAAGGAAGACAAGCCCGTTTAATTTCAAACGAATATTTACTACGGAATATAATTAACACTATTGAGAATGATTATAAATTTATTCTTTTTGATTGTCCTCCTTATCTTTTTGGCTCAACCAATTTGGCTTTAATTGCATCGGATTCCGTTTTAGTTCCTATTAGGACAGATGAATATTCTATTGAAGCTATTGACGATTTATTTCGCAGGATTGAATACATAAACGTATTTATAATAAAAATTTGACCGTAGAAGGTATTTTTATAACTGCTTATGAAAGAAACATAAAAGCATCATTTAAAATAAAAACCAAGTTGTTCGATTTAAATTCAAAATTTATGTTAAACAAATCAATACCAAAAGATGCTAACATGATGAATGCAACATTTAGCCGGCAACCGCTTTCTTTGGTTAAACCAAAATCTAGAGCGGCAATTGCATATAAAGAATTAGCAGATGAAATAATAAGTAGAAATAGTGTTTTTTTAGATTTATAAGTATCTAACTTTTAATTAATCTTATTTTAGCATTTTTTTTAATCGCTCAATTTCATCCCGCAAAGATGCAGCTCTTTCAAATTCCAAATCTTTAGCTGCGTTTATCATTTCCTCTTCCAGTTGTGAAATTAAATCCAACTTTTGATCTTTACTCATATACTTTAAAACAGGTTCGGCAACTTTGGAAAATGCTGTTTCTTTTTCAGGATCTTTTTTTCTTAATTCTGCAATAGATGTAGAACTTAAAATATCTTCCCTGCTTTTAAAGATAGTTTTGGGTGTAATATTGTGTTTTTTATTGTATTCTAATTGTAACTTTCTTCTTCTGTTCGTTTCATTGATTGTTTTTGCCATAGAGTTTGTTATTTTATCTGCATACATAATAACTTTTCCATTAGCATTTCTTGCCGTTCTGCCTGCAGTTTGCATTAACGAGCGTTCGCTACGCAAAAAACCTTCTTTATCAGCATCAATAATTGCCACAAGTGAAACTTCAGGTAAATCCAAGCCTTCTCTAAGTAAATTTACACCTACCAATACATCAAAATCTCCAATTCTTAAATCTCTTATTATCTCCACGCGTTCCAAAGCATCAATATCGCTATGAATATACCTTACTTTGATTGCCAATTTATCTAAATAATCAGATAAATCTTCTGCCATTTTTTTTGTAAGTGTTGTAACTAACACTCGTTCACTTTTCTTTATTCTATCCCGTATTTCACCAAGCAAATCATCAATTTGATTTTCTATTGGTCGGATTTCAATTTCAGGATCAAGCAATCCGGTTGGCCTGATAATTTGCTCTACAAACGCACCGCCGGTTTTGGTTAATTCATAATCTCCGGGTGTAGCACTAATATAAATAACCTGGTTGGTTAAATTTTCATATTCACTAAATTTTAACGGTCTGTTATCTAAAGCCGATGGAAGTCTGAAACCAAACTCTACCAAGGTTTCTTTTCTAGCCCTATCGCCATTATACATACCTCTTATTTGCGGTATTGTTACATGCGATTCATCAATTATTAATAAAAAATCTTTGGGGAAATAATCAAACAAACATGCCGGACGTGAGCCTGGCGGTCTTCCATCCATGTGGCGTGAATAATTTTCTATTCCGGAACAATAACCGATTTCTCTCATCATTTCAATATCGTAACGTGTTCTTTGCTCCAATCTCTGTGCTTCAAGATATTTCTCTTCTTTCCAGAAGTATTCCAATCTTTCTTTTAGTTCGGCTTCAATTGTTTTAATTCCTCTGTTAACCTGATCTTTTGTAGTTACAAAATATTTAGCCGGATAAACAGGTGTGGAATCTAATTCTTTAATAAACTCTCCGGTTAGAGGATCAATCAATGAAATTTTCTCAATTTCATCATCCCAAAATTCTATTCTAATAGCTTCATCATTTTGATATGCCGGAATTATTTCCACTACATCACCGCGTGCTCGAAAAGTTCCTCTGGTAAATTCAACATCATTTCTAGTGTAATAAATATCTATTAAAAGTTTAAGTAATTTTTTCTTTTCAATTATTTGTCCCTTTTTTAGAAAAATAATTTGTTGTGCATATTGTTCAGGTGCACCAATTCCATAAATACAACTTACACTTGCAATAATAATTACATCATTTCTTCCTTCAATTAATGAAGTGGTTGTTTTTAATCTGAGTCTGTCTATTTCCTCGTTAACAGAAAAATCTTTTTCGATATATAAATCTCGTTTAACAACATAGGCTTCCGGTTGATAATAATCATAATAACTAATAAAAAACTCTACAGGGTTGTTTGGAAAAAAGGATTTAAACTCAGAATATAATTGTGCTGCCAATGTTTTGTTATGTGAAATTATTAAGGTCGGTTTGTTTATGTTTGCTATAACATTTGAGATTGTAAAAGTTTTGCCGCTACCGGTTACGCCAAGTAAAACTTGATGTTTTTCACCATTTAGAATACCATCGGTTAATTCTTTTATTGCCTGTGGCTGATCGCCGGAAGGTTTATAGCTTGAAACTAATTTAAATTTATTCATTTATAAAATTTTTGTTAGATATAGGCAAAACTAAAAATAAAAAACAATGTTTTTAAGTTATTGGTTTTTCTGTAAAATCCAATATATATTTAGTTTGAAATACCAATTAGCTGTTCTTTATATGCTTTTAAGTTAGCTAATTGTTCATCATTTAATTTGGGATATTCCATTTTTAGTTTTTTAAGTGTTTGTACAATAACTTCTGAAACAACCAATCTGGTAAACCATTTGTTATCTGCCGGAACAATATACCATGGGGAATTTTTAGTACTTGTTTTATTAATTGCTTCTTCATAGCATTTTTGATATTTATCCCACAAATTTCTTTCTTTCAAATCCGCAGCAGAAAATTTCCAATTTTTTGAAGGAGTATCCAAGCGTTTTAAAAATCTTCTTTTTTGTTCGTCCTTGGAAAGATGTAAGAAAAATTTAATAATTGTAGTACCGTTTTTATAAATATGGTCTTCAAAATTTCTAATTTGTCTATATCTGTTTTTCCAAATATTTTTATCAATTAACTCTTCAGGAATTTTTTGATACTTCACCAGATTATGCACTTTTACAACAAGAACTTCTTCGTAATACGATCTATTAAAAATTCCTATGCGTCCTCTTTCAGGTAAAGCTTTTGTTGTGCGCCATAAGTAATCATGATCCAATTCTTCTTTTGAAGGTTGCTTAAAACTAAAAACTTGTGTTCCTTGTGGGTTTAATCCGCTCATAACATGTTTAATTGAGCTATCCTTTCCGGCAGCATCCATTGCTTGAAAAATAATTAAAATGCTATGTCTATCATGAGCATATAATTTATCTTGAAGCTCAGCCATTTTGGCTTTATTTCTCTCCAATCTTTTGGCAGCAGCTTTTTTATTGTTAGCATTATATTTTCCTGTATAGCTAGGATTAAAATCTTTTAACGAAATTTCTTTACTTTCTTTAACCACAAATTCTTTTATGTTCATTATTCCCTCGTTAAAAACTTTTTTGAATTAAAACACAAAAATAATAAGAAATTATAGATAAACTTCCATTTTAAATTGATTATTAAGAATTTTTAATCAGATGGTTAATATTATACTTCCAATTAAAATTACTTCTTCATTTTTCGATAATATCCTCAAATTACGTTTGGTCTAATTTTTGAATAACACTAGCATTCTTTAATTGGGGAAAATTAATGGAAGCACTTACACTTAATACTTTTATAAAAGCCGCCGAAGACATAGAACTTAGTAAATATAAAGTTTTAGCCATTTTAAGAAAATATTCGGAGGCATTACATAAAAATAAATTATATCCGGCATTGGCAGAATTAATCTCAATAAAGAACGAATTAGAGCTCTTAATAGAACAAATGTCTCTTTTTGATGCAGAGTTTGTATTAAATCTCAATTTCGCAGAGTTTGTTGATGATGATGATAATTCTTTTTTTGACCCAATTGAATATGATGAAAATGATTTACAGCGTGTTTTTGAATTTATAACTTGGGCCTTACCCGAAATTAAAAACGCAATTTCCGAAGGGAAAGCAATTTTTGATTTTGTTGATGATAATATTGAATTAAGTGAAGTTGGAATAATGCCAATTTATAAAAACGAAGGTTATTTCTTCATTTCAGATGTAAAAAATGAATTGCTAAAAATTTATAGATATGAAATGAGCTTATTTTCTACGGAAGATAATCCGTTAAGAACTTTAAAATCCAAATTAGTAGATTTAATTAGCTTAAAAGCTCCGGAAGCACAATCCAAATACGACCTTAAAAATATGCTTTTGCAAAAACACCCGGACCTACCTAATCCGGCAGTTTATTCTTTTGAAACGTCTTTAGACTTTCCTTTTGTAGAAACAATTTTACCTGTTGCAAAAAGAAAGCTTGTTAGAACGCTTGCCCAATAATAAAGTTAATTTTGTATATTAAACAAAACAAATTAAAACTTAATTTATAAGCTTAATAAGCGCAATATACTACAACTGTATATTAGCGTAATAATATATATGCTTGTTCGCTTGTTATGATGTTTGTACGCAATCACTTTGGTTATTGTAACGGGCAACTGTTCTTAACCACCACATATTAACTTGTATAATTTTTAAGTTTAATAAATTAAATTTGAAGCATAGTTTATAAAGTTTACACAAATGAATACTCTTTATAGAAACATAATAACAATCTTTTTTCTTTTTACATTTCAATTGGCTATTGCACAAATAACTCCGCAAGAAGCTGTACAAAAAATTGCAAGAGGAATTAATCTTGGCAACACATTAGAGCCACCAACAGAAGGAGCTTGGAACAATGGTGCGGTACAAAAATATTATTTTGATGATTACAGCAATGCCGGATTTGCTTGTGTAAGAATTCCTGTAAGATGGGATGAACATACCGAAACATCTTCTCCTTTTAGAATTGACCCTGCTTGGATGAACCGAGTTGAAGAAGTTGTTGATTGGGGATTATCTAGAGGCTTGTATATTATTATTAATTCCCATCATGATAATTGGATAAAAGACAATTATAACGAATTAAACAAAGAACGTTTTGATAGCATCTGGAGTCAAATTTCATTTAGGTTTAAAAGAAAATCCGACAAATTATTTTTTGAAATTATTAACGAACCTATAGGATTAACGGTTGAACAAGTTGATGATTTAAACCAACGGGAACTTTCCATAATACGTAAAAAGAATCCAACACGAATTGTAATTTATTCCGGAAACGAATGGTCGGCTTTAGATAGATTGATGGAAGCAAAAATACCTAACGACAATTACGTTATTGCCTATTTTCACATGTATGATCCTTGGAACTTTGCAGGAAAAGGAAACGGTACTTGGGGCAGTATTTCCGATATAAACAAAATAAAATCTCAATTTGCTACTGCACATAATTGGTCGGTCAGTAATAATATTCCGGTTATATTAAGTGAATTCGGAGCAATTAAAAAATGTGATTACAATTCCCGGATGCTGTTTTATTCAACCTATGTTGAACAAGCTTTAAAACATAAGATTCCCTTTATGGTTTGGGACGACGGAGGAGATTTTCAAGTTTATGAAAGAGCTGCCA
>JALSNL010000433.1 GCA_026987055.1 Melioribacteraceae bacterium
AATCTTTTTTGAAAGAATAGGATAAAGAATTAGAATTGATAATACAGCGGAAAATGAAAGTAGAAAACCCGGGTTAAACAATTCCTTTGGAGAAATTAAAAGTATAATAAGCGCAGCAATAGCAAGAGAGTTTATTCCGTTAGTACTTCTGTTGGTAAGCTTTGCAATCAAAAACGTTATTGCCATTACCGAAGCACGAAACACCGATGAATGACCTTCGGTTAAAATTAAGAAAAATAGTATTCCGAGAATAGTTAAAATAAATTGGTATCTAATTCCAAATCTGGCAAAAAGGAAAAAGAATATTAATGAAATAAATCCCACGTGCAAACCCGAAACTGCCAAAACATGAATTACACCGGTATCCATAAAATTTTTTTTAATTTCATAATCAATATCGTTTCTATCGGCAAGCAATAATCCTTTTAAAAGAGCGGAAGCCTTTTTATTGTACAGTAATTTAATTCTACTATCAATTGCTCTTCTGAAATTAAAAATAAAGTTCGGAAATAAATATTGATTATCATCAATAATATCAATACTTTCCGGTCTATAGCAGTTAATTATTCCGGCAATGTTTTTACTCTTAAGATATTTTTCATAATCAAATTCATTTGGGTTTCTTCTGTTATTTGCTCTTTTAATTGTTCCTAAAAATGAAAGCTTATTCCCTATTTTTATTTTATAGTATAAACTATCTATATGATTGGTTGTGTCTTTCCATAAATTACAAATAAAGTTATAGTGTTCTTGTTTCGTTAATTTGTTAATACCAAAAGATATTAGATTTATATTTAATGTAAGTTTTTTCTTTTTAATCAATTCAATAGATTCAACTTCCGCAAGAATTTTGCTGTTTCTAATTTTGGCTAAGTTAAACGGATAAGAATTGTTTTCTATTTGCTCG
Organism: Melioribacteraceae bacterium; assembly: GCA_026987055.1. GTDB lineage: Bacteria > Bacteroidota > Ignavibacteria > Ignavibacteriales > Melioribacteraceae > JALSNL01. Next base: position 908 of record JALSNL010000433.1, read on the forward strand.
CTTGAATAGAAAAAAGCACCGGTTAGCAAAAGTAGAATTGCAAGTGTAATAATTTTAATCCCATTATTTTTTATATATAAAAAAGTAATAGGAAGAATAATGATTAATAGAGAAAGAATTAATAAGAGCAAAAACTTGTTATTCAAATGAAAAAAATATTGGGTTAAAATTCCAACAATAAAAAGAAGAGTTACTTTTATTGCCGGATATTCATTCACTTATAAAGCTCCAGAATTGCATTTTTGATATGGGATAAATTTGTAATTTTTTTATATAGCTGTTCTGCATATTTGCCTGCCGATATTGTTAATGCAGGATTTAATGTATGCGATTTTATAGATATATCTTCAATGTTTCCATGATCGGAACAAATAAGAAGTGTTGTATCTTCAGATAGATTCTCCATGATGTACAACAAAAATTCATCCAGCACCATTAACCTTTCTTCCATTGTTTCTTTCTTTCTGCCATGTCCCAAATGATCGGTAAGAAAATATTCAAACAAAGTAAAATGATTTTTCTCCGAAAGCTTAAGTAATCTTTTAGCGGCGGTTTTCGGTTTAATTATTGGCAAAGAATATTTTAATTCGTTTACCCATCTTTCATTGGTTATCTCGGCGCTAAGAGCATCTCCATTTCTTAAATTTGTAGCATTTTTCAATTTAACATCGGAAAGCAGGCAACTTAAACTTGTTACGGTTAATCTTTTTTTACCGGAATTTATATAATCAAAAAATATTTGAGGATATGCATTTGCAAAGACCACTTCCATATTTTTATCTTTAAATGCTTTAAAAATATTCATCTCGCGAATTAATGGGAGCAAGGAAGAATGCGGAAAAGGTCCGAAGTGATGCCCTAAAATTCGTTGAGCATTAACACCACAAAATATGGATGTTTGTCCGGTTCCGCTTTGCGGTAATTCCGGCACATCCATTACAGCATCGGTCGGAAAAATATAACGTCCATCCTTAATAATTGTTTGATTTTCCAGATGAGGTGTATTATTAAATAGTCTTGAAAATATAGAGAAGTTGTATTTGAAGAAAGGATTTACTGAAGGATCAGCAACACCAATACCTACGCCATCTAAAAATATTAAAATTGTAGATTGCAAAGCTAGAACCACCTATGTTTAACAAAAATCTATAAGCGAAATTATTTAGATTCTACTAAAACCGTTACAGGTCCGTCGTTAATAATTTTCACTTCCATCATTGCTGCAAAAATACCTTCTTTCACTTTTTCTTCACCTAAATGAGATTTAACATATTTAACAAAAATGTTATATAAATCTCTGGCTTTTTGAGGTTTTGCCGCTTTGTTATAACTTGGTCTGTTCCCCTTTTTTGTATCCCCGTACAATGTAAATTGGGAAATTATTAAAACTTCACCATTTATATCTTTAACAGATAAGTTCATCTTATTGTTGTTATCATTAAATATACGTAAATTACTACACTTTTCTGCAACATATTTAACTTCCGCAACATTATCATCTTCACTAACGCCAAGTAAAATAACCAAACCCTTGCCAATTTCTTGTTTATATGATTTCTGCGGTATATTTACTGCTCCGGATGATACACGTTGAACCAAAGCTCTCAATTTAATTCTCCATAGACAACACGTTCAATATCGGAATAATCTTTTACAATATTTATTTTATTAAATCCGTTTTCTTTCATTATATTTTGTACTTGTTCCGCTTGATTGTAACCGACTTCAAAAAATAATTGCCCGTTTGGTCTCAACAGTATTGGGGCTTTTTCGCTTATGGTTTTATAGAAAGATAATCCGTCATTAAAATCCGTAAGAGCAATTTTGGGTTCATGTTCTAATATTTCTTTTTGTAATGTTTCAAATTCATTTTTGCTAACATAAGGCGGATTGGAAACAATTATATCAAACTTACCTAAGTTTTCAATATCATCATTCAAAATATCTTTTTTAACAAACGAAATATTATTTGCAACTTCATTTTTAACAGCATTCTCTTTTGCAATTATAATTGCATCATCACTTATATCTATTGAAACACCGTTAGAGTTTTTTATATTCTTTATTAAAGATATTATAATATTACCTGAACCACAACCGATATCAAGTATTTTTACATCACTTCCCGATGTAGAATTTTCAATAATGGTTTCAACCAATATTTCAGTTTCTTGTCTTGGTATTAACACTTTAGGATTAACATTAAAAACTAAGCCGTAAAATTCAACTTCGCCAATTATATATTGTAAAGGTTCCTTGGTGGCTCTTCTTTTTAATGCTTTCCGGTAGCTCTCGGTTTCATATTTGGATAACGGTTGATCAAAACGAAGATACAGATCCATTCTTTTGCAATCAAGAATATTTGCCAGTAATAATTCGGCATTAATTCTTGCCGAATCAATACCTTTATTTTTTAGGTAATCCGTAGATAGTAGAATTGAATTTAAAACTGTTAACATTGCAAATGCCAAGTAAAAAAATAATAACTACTATAAATATAGCATCCTATTTTATTTTTGAAAATAATTATTTTTTATATTTACTCATTATATACTTTGCAATTGCTTCAGCTTCTTTTGGTTTCAAACCTTGAGCCGGCATTATTGGCAACTTTGGATTTATTTTTCTAGGATGAAGAATAAAATCTATTAATTCATTTTCCTTACCTTCATATTTAGGCAGTACTTTATTATAAGCCGGACCAACCAATCGAGTATCAAATCTATGGCAAGCACTACATTTATTATTAAAAATACTTTCTCCACTAACCGTTGCTTTTTCTGCGGATTCATATTTTTTAAGTAATTCCTTTTTATGTAGCAAATAGCTATGGTCTAACTTTAGAAAATGAACTTTAGTAGAAGTATCAAATGCAAAAATGTCTTTGGCAATTATTAGACTAAACAACAATAGGATAACAAAAACAGATTGACCACTCAGATTAATATTTTCAGATCGTTTCATGTCATAGAATAAAATACTTAGTAAAAGCATCAATAAAAGTACAACTGTACCTACAATAAAATATATAAAAGAAAGTGAATTATCAGGATAGCTAATAAATACTAATACAAAAAGAAGAGGTTGCATAAAAGCAAAGAGCAACCCGGTTTTTAACGAAAAGTTTTTTATAAACGCACTGTATTCTGTTAAATCATTATTTGCGCCTTTTGAATTTTTAAAATGTTTATAAAGTATTACAGTACTTGTAGATACAAATGAAATAGAAATAAAAAACAGAAAATATAAAAATGTTGTTGATGAAAAAAGAACGTTTATCAAAACTCCTTCAGCATTCCAAAGTCGCGTATCAATTATGAACTGTAAAATTCCTAATAGTAGGTAGGTAGAAAATAATATAAAGACAATTGCTAATACACCAAGTATAATTGACGGATTATAATTTATTTCATTTTCTATTGTTGTTTCATTTCTACCAAAACTATATTTATACAAATACAATGTTATCACACCAATAACAAACGTTGAAAGCGATATTATTAAACCTGATGTAATATGTGAAGAGACACCAAATAATAATTGTTCTAAACAAAGTATAATACTTATAAAAGGAACTATACCTAATGAAATAGCCATTACTTTATTTGGTGTAAAAATATCAATAAGATCTTTTGCAAATTTATTTTTTAATTTATTTTTATTCCCTGTAATTATATTAGTAACAGAAAATATAGTTGATCCAAGCAGAACACTTAAATACGGAAGTAACACCAACAATGTAAGAAACAACAAATATTTTAGTAATATTAAATGCTCTGCCGATTGCGGGTAAACAATTTTATTAAATATATCCATAAATATTCCTAAGAGAATTTAATAGTTTTATCAAAAACAATGAGTATAAGTACTAGCAATACATAAAAGTTCACATATAAAAATGTATTTCTAAATACTGTTCTATTTTGTTTAAATAATATTTTTGATGATAAGATTAAAAGTACTAATCCCAATAAAACAAGGGAAAAAGTATTAAAAAATGTGTTTGCTATACTATGCAATAATAAACTTGAACTAAAAAGCACTAATGAAACAATTAAAGCAAAAGTTAATTTAGATAATTGCTTATAACTAAAAATTGTAGTTAATGTAGGAAAACCTCCGGCTCTATAATCATTATCATACAATAATAATAGAAGCCAAAAATGCGGAATCTGCCAAATAAAAAGAAATGTACCGAATATTAAAATACTTGGTTCACTAATATTCCCCCCGGCAGAAGTCCACCCTATTATTGGTGGCAAAGCACCTATTAGCGAACCTGGTAGAATAGCTAAAGCATGTTTATATTTTAATGGTGTATAAACAAAGTTATACCAGCATAATGTTAAAAGTCCTAGTAACATAACTTTAACGGCAATAATTCCTAACAAGACAGAGCCAAGCAAAATAAAAATAATAGAAAGAAACAAGGCATTAGCCGGAGAAATTCTGCCTGAAGGAATCGGTCTATTTTTCGTCCTTGTCATTAAAAAATCCGAATTCCTCTCTTGATATTCATTGAGTGCAGAAGCTCCGCAGGCAAGAAGAAAAACTCCAATAGTTGTAATCGCAATTTTAAAATCCAATTTGGAACTAAAGAGAATGTAACCAACAATAGTTGTTACAGCAACCATAAATGTTATTCGAACTTTAGTTAAATCAAATATTACTTTTTTATAAAAGTTTATTTTTTTTAATAAACTTTCTTTATTGATAATTTTATTGTTAGCAGTTGTTGTTATCGGCATAGTTAAAGTTTAATATTATTTGAAGAAATATTATTTTTTTCTTTATTATTTGAATACCATTCATCAAATTCTTTTTTAGGCATTACAATAATTTTGGTGTACATTTTTGAATGATTTAATCCGCAATATTCTGCACAAGCAACATTGTACTTTCCTACTTTTCTTGGCGTAAAAACCAAAGTATGCATGCTGCCATTTATAACATCTTGTTTAATTCTAAATGCCGGAATAAAAAAAGAATGATTAACATCCGCTGAAACAAGATTAAGTTTTACCGGTATATCAACGGCTACATATAATGAATCGGTCTTTCTTCCATTTTTATAATTAAAATCCCAATCCCACATACGCCCGACGACATCAACTTCAAAAGCATTCTTCGGAATAGTTCTAAAATCACTATAACCTCTAAATCCATAATAGAACATTGTTATTACTAAAACTAACGGTATTACGAACCATACGGTCTCTAATAAAAGACTACCATGTATATCAACCGGTTTATGTCCTTTTTTCCGATTAAATTTTATCACAAAAAATATCATTGTAACAACAATTCCAATAAAAAAAACCAATGATACTCCAACAATAAAAATCATTGAAGAATCAACAGTTGTAACATAATCAGTTGGTGCAGAATTCATTTATTATTACCTATATGTATAATCAAAAAAAGTTAATAAAAATATTATCATTAAAGTAAATCCGCCAATAGCTAAAAAAACTTTAAAAATAAATTCTTCATATTTGATGTGCATAAATATATTAATTACTAAGGACGATTTGATAATAGCAATAAAAACAGCTATAAGTAGTGCATAACTTCCTAAATTTAACCCGGCTATT
>JALSNL010000434.1 GCA_026987055.1 Melioribacteraceae bacterium
GGATTCAATTTGATCAACAGCAATTGCAAATTTAGAATTACTATTGTTGAATAAAATAACACGCTCGGAACTATGTTGTTGGATTGTTTCTTTTATTTTAGCAAATAATATTTTCATTTGAGAAAGCTCTTGTCCTCGTGTTTCTTTTATCAAGCGATGTGCTTCATCAAAATTATTAGATTTTTTCAGAACCTCAATCTTTTGGGCAATACTATGAATTGTTTTATGCGGTTCGTCAAATTTAACTAACTCATCATTTATAAAAAAATTATCTGTCTTAAAAGTATCGTACCATTTTCCAAAAGCGCATTTGTGCGGATCTGTAGTTAAGTTAAACGGTCGATCGTCATGAACGGAATCTTCCAATTCTTTCAACCAATTAATATGATCTTTTTCTCTTTGATCAATCATTGATTTGAATTCACTTAGTTCTTCTTGTAAAGTTTGAAATGCAAGTTTTTTTCTAAAATCTATTAAATTATATATTTCATCTCTATGTTTAATAATTCCTCTAATAGAATCAGGCGTATCAGGTATTTCCGTAACTTCAGGCATTTGTATAATTGATTGAGCATTTGTTGAAGGAATGGAAAATAAAATACCTTTGGCTCTAAATAGAATTGAAGGCATTGTAAACGTATTAGGCATATAAACCTTTCTTTTCTTATTTAAATGTTTCTCAAAATAAAAACACTATTATTATCGTTAATATTTGTGAAATGTTTAAGAATGAGGCAGATGGAATATTCCTTTATTGAAGTCTTTGTCTATAAAATTCTTACGGAGAATAACACTTTGGTGTAACATGAGTTAATAATAAATATAGCTCATACTTAGTGAAATTTATGTATGATTTGAACCGGTTTTCTCACCTCGGGTCTGTTCTTGTCCAACATTATCAATATTTTTCAGAATCTTTTATTTATAATATTTTTTACTTTCTTCCCAATACTTGTCCATTTCTTTAAGGTTGGAATCTGTTATGGATTTTCCTTTTTTCTTTAATTGTTTCTCTATGTAATTAAAACGGTTAATAAATTTTTTATTTGTTCTTCGCAAAGCATTTTCCGGATTTATACCAAGGAATCTGGAGTAATTTATTAGGGCAAAAAAAACATCTCCGATTTCTTGTTCCAGCAAGTCTTTATCACCGGATTTTTCACTCTCATGCATTTCCTCAATTTCTTCCAAAACCTTTTGCCAAACGTCTTCTTTGTTTTGCCAATCAAAACCCACCTTAGAAACTTTTTCTTGCATTCTAGCGGATTTGTGTAACTCAGGTAAGGTTTTAGGAATGCCATCAAGTATGGATTTGCGTCCCTCTTGCATTTTTATTTTTTCCCAATTACTTTCAATTTCTTTGTTGTTTTTTACTTCAACATTTCCAAAAACATGAGGATGTCTTCTTACAAGTTTTTCCTTAATAGAATCTATTACATCACTAATTGAAAAAAGATTTTGTTCTTCGGCGATTACCGAATGGAAAACTATATGTAAAAGTAAATCGCCCAATTCATTTTTTAGTTCATCAAAATCTTTATTGTCTATGGCTTCAACAACTTCATAGGCTTCTTCTAAGGTAGCAGCTTTAATAGAATCAAAAGTTTGTACTTTGTCCCAAGAACAATCAATTCTAAGTTTGTACATTATTTGTACTAATTCATCAAATTTTTCTTTGTGCATAATTACTCTATATATTTTTAAAATTTAACAAGAAGAAATTTAGAATTTTTATTTTAATAATAATGGAATTATTTTAGTAATACTAATTATTTCAATTTATATCTTGTAAAAAAGGAAAACCATGGTTGAAGAAATATTAAAAGAAAAAGGTTTGGAAATACCTGAAGCTCCAAAACCTTTGGCTGCTTACATCCCCGTTACAAAAGTAGGAAATTTAATTTTTACAGCCGGTCAAATTCCGCTTAAAAACGGTAAACTTATTTATGAAGGCAAAGTGGGAAAAGACTTATCGGTTGAGACCGCACAAAAAGCTGCCGAGTTATGTTTGCTAAATGGACTAAGCGTAATTAAGTCAGTTACGGGAAGTTTGAAAAATATAAAAAAAATTGTTAAAGCAACGGTTTTTGTAAATAGTGCAGAAGGTTTTACAGATCAAGCTAAAGTAGCAAATGGAGCTTCGGAATTATTAGTGGAACTTTTCGGAGAAAAAGGGAAGCATGTTAGAAGTGCTGTTGGTGTGAATGAACTTCCTATTAATTCCGCCGTAGAAATTGAATTAATTGTTGAAGTGTAATATTGTTAAAATTGGATAATTACAAAAAAAAGTTTTCTCCCTCAGATTATTTTTGTGGGTTGCTTTTGGCGTAATTTTACTATAATTTATTCAATATAATGAAACAAAATTGTTAATTATTTGGTTAAATACTATATAATTAATTGAGAAATATTATGAAACGAATACTTATACTTTTATTACTTGGCAGCAGTTTAACGTTTGGGCAATTTAAAGGTCAGGCTGAAAAACCTTTGAATATCAGCGGTGCGATTTTAAGTGATAATCCTTTAAGCTCTTTATTTAGTTTTCTTGATCCTTCAAAATTTTCAATGAATCATTCTGTTAGTATGTCATATTCTGCTTTCGGTTCAAATGGAATGGCTTTGGGAGTTTACACAAATCAAATTGCATATAAATTTAATGATAAACTTAACGTTGAAATAGAAACAAGTTTGGTTAACACACCATATAATAGTTTAGGCCAAGAATTTACAAAGTCTATTAATGGAATTTACTTAAATAAAGCACAAATCAATTATAAACCTACAAAAGATATGTCAATCTCCCTTCGATTCAGCAATTCGCCGTTTAATTATTATAACCGGTATTCAAATTACGGATATGGTTATAGTCCGTTTAATAATTTTTGGTATGATGAATAATTGAGTGCTGAAGATTAAAATATATTTAGTATTTTTGTAACCGGTTTTATTTTAAAATATTAAACATGGAAAGTTCATTAAAATATGAAATGTACTCTATTGAACTTTTAGCTTAAAACTAAAAAAGTTTTTCATTCAATTTCTATCCGAAAATATAAGTGAAAAAAAAAGTAAGAAAAAAATCTACACCCGTAACGAATGTAAAAGATTCTACTTATAATTTCTTTTATAACATAATAATTTTTATTCTTGCGGTTTTAATTATTTACTTGGGATATTCGGCATATCTAAAAATAATGCATTTTTCCGGTAAAGAAGAAATAGCGCATAATAAAAATGTTCCCTCGGAAATAATTCAATTGGATGTACTCAACGGTTGTGGAGTTAGCGGTGTTGCCGATAGATTTACAGATTATTTAAGAGCACATAATTTTGATGTTGTGCAAACGGATAATTACATTTCCTTTGACGTTGATGAAACTTTTGTAATTGATAGAATAGGTAATAAAGCAAATGCATTAAAAGTAGCCAAAGCCATTGGTATAGAAAATGCAAAAGTTATTCAGCAATTAAACGAAAATTATTTTTTAGACGTATCACTTGTAATTGGCAAAGATTATTACAAATTAAAACCTATAACAGGCGGGGATTAGCTGTGAAAGAATATATTAGTGAAGAACATTTAGTAAACAGAATAGTGGAATTAATCCAATCCAAAAAAGGTTTTGATATAAAAATATTTAACCTAAAAGGTTTAGCATCATTTGCGGATTTTTTTATTATTTGCTCTGCTGATGCCGATGTGCAAGTAAAAGCTATTGCCGATGAAATTGATAAAGAGCTTAGAAAAGAAGGTGTTAAAAGTTACCATCGTGAAGGTTATAATACTTTAAGTTGGGTGTTGTTAGATTATTTTGATGCTGTCGTGCACATTTTCAAAAAAGATGTTAGAGATTTTTATAACCTTGAAAAACTTTGGGGTGATGCTGAAATTACGGAAATTGAAAATGAATTTTAGTTAATAATAATTTAGAAAAAATAAATAGAGTAAAAGTGAAAAATTATATTAAAAGTTTATTTACCAAAGCAGAAGAAAAGCTGGATTATCTTAAAGATATAAAAATACAACTTAGTGTTCCTCAAGAAGTAAGTCACGGAGATTATTCCACAAACGCTGCAATGCTTTTAACTAAAAAGCTAAAAAAAAATCCGCGTGAAATTGCAAAAGAAATAATTGATAATTTTGATATAGATGAATCAATAATTTCAAAAATTGAAATTGCCGGTCCCGGTTTTATCAATTTCTTTTTTACCGTTTCTTATGTTAATAAAATAGTAAAAGTAATAAATGATAAAAAAAATAGTTTTGGCAAGTCCGCAAAATATAATGGAATTAAAGCAAATGTAGAATTTGTTTCTGCAAATCCCACCGGACCTTTAACCGTTGGTCACGGAAGAAATGCCGTGCTGGGAGATACCGTTGCTAAACTTTTGGAAGAAATTGGTTACGATGTTGATAGAGAATATTATTTTAATAACGCCGGCAGACAAATGCGAGTACTTGGTAATTCCGTTGCTGCACGGTATAGAGAATTACTTGGTGAAAAAATTGAGTTTAATGACGAATATTATCAAGGTGAATATATTAAAGATATTGCAAAAAAAATATATGAACAATACGGTGATAAATATAAAGACAATTCGGAAGATGATATTTTCAAAGATACGGCGGAAAAAGAAATATTTAAAGATATAAAACAAACATTAGAAGCAATAAATATTAAGTTTGATAATTATTTTAATGAAAACGACCTTTATGAGAAAGGTGAAATTCAAAGACTTTTGGATTTCTTTGAAGAAAAAAATCTTTCTTACAAAAAAGATGGTGCCGTTTGGTTAAAACTTTCCGAGTTGGGACAAGAAGTTGATAAAGTAATTGTTAAATCTACCGGAGAACCTACTTACCGTTTGCCCGATATTGCTTATCACAAATCCAAGTTCGATAGAAATTATGATTTGATAATTGATATCTTCGGCTCCGACCATAATGCAACATATCCGGATGTGCTTGCCGGTATTTCTGCTCTGGGTTATGACAAAGAAAAAGTTAAAGTTATAATCTATCAATTTGTTACAATACTTGAAAAAGGACAAGTTGTAAAAATGTCCACACGTAAAGCAAATTATATTACTTTGGACGAATTGATTGACGAAGTAGGTAAAGATGTAGTCCGTTACTTTTTTATTATGCGTAACAGTACTTCTCACATGAATTTCGATTTGGATGTTGCCAAACAGCAGTCCGACGAAAATCCGGTTTTTTATTTGAAATATGCACATGCAAGAATAGCTTCTATTTTACGTATGGTAAAAGAACAGAACCTAAATGCTTCTTTTGATAATTTGGATTTGTTAAATACCGAGACGGAACAAAAACTGGTTAAATATTTACATAAATATCCGGAAGAAGTAATGTTGGCTGCAAAAAATTATGAACCTCATAAACTTGCCAACTATCTGGAAAACCTTGCGGCACTTTTCCATAGATTTTATACGGAATGCCGAATAATAGGTTCGGAAAAAGAATTAGCCGAAGCGAGAATAGCTTTAATTCTTGCAGTAAAAATTGTTTTGAAAAACGGCTTAAATATTTTCAGTATAGAAGCGCCGGAAAAAATGTAGTATTCTATTCAAGAATAACTTTGTTTATTATTTTACTAATTTCATCCGCTTTTGAATAAACCATAAAGTGACTTCCGTCTTCTATCACTATTGGCTTTTTAATTAATTTAATCGGAAATGTTTTATCGCGTGTTCCGTGAATTTGTATTATTTCCGGTAATTTTTTATTTGTTTGTTTCCAACCGGAAATTTTTTTCAACGACCAACGTAAATAATTATTGGAACTATTACTTAACATTTCTACAAACAAGCGTCTCCCTTTTTCGGAATTGTATCCGAAAAGTCTTGCCCAAAGGGGAAAGCTTTTTAAAATTATTTCTTTACTAATTAAATTGTAGAAAGGGATATATTTCATTAATAGAATTTTTAACGGTAATTCGTATTCCGATTTTATACTGGAAAGTAAAATAATTTTTTTCACTTTTAGTAATTTTGAAATTTCCTGAACAACAATTCCGCCGAAAGAATGTCCTATTAAAATTAAATCTTTTTCTTTAATTGTAATTTGTTTGCTAATACGTTTTACATAATCAGCTAATGTCTCATTATTATTAGGTTCAAGCCATTTTAAATAATTTATGTTATTGCAGTTAAGTGTAAGATTAGAAAATATTCTTTCGTCAAAACCTAAACCTGGCAACATATAGATTTTTATATTTGGCATAATAGTTACAATTCTAAAATTTGATGTTCAAATTCATTTATTTCAAGTTCATTAAAAAGCCAATCAAAAAAATCCGTTCCATATTTATTAATAAAATTAACTATGCTTAGTTCACGCTCTTGTAAATTATTATTAGGGTAAAGTATGTTCTGTGCTTTTTTTAATTGTCGCATAGCTGCACTATATTTGTTCTCTTCACCTTTAAGCGCTTTTGTTTGAAGAAC